>NZ_JAHBDR010000047.1:0-91447 GCF_019956575.1 Pseudomonas sp. A-R-19 | reverse complement strand
TTGGCCAGAAGCCGAAGACGGCTTCCACGAATAGGCCTAATACATAGATGCAACGGGGCAGCGGTTTTTCAAAAGCGGGTAGACAGTGGGGGCGAGTCCATACATAGGAGCTGGCTTGCCAGCGATGGCGTCCTTGAATGCGATGCAATACTTGAGGGCCCCTTCGCTGGCAAGCCAGCTCCTACAGTTGATCGTCTGTGCAATTATTTAAATTGCACACAATTCAATTGCTCGCTATTTTGTTTTCTCTGGCATTCACTCGGAACCTCGAACATGAGCGACAACCTGCTGAGCATCCCTTGCACCACGATCAAGGGTGAGCAAAAGACTCTGGCGGATTTCGCCGGCAAAGCCGTGCTGGTGGTCAACACGGCCAGCAAGTGCGGTTTCACTCCGCAGTACAAAGGCCTGGAAGAGCTGTGGCAGACCTACAAGGACCAGGGGCTGGTGGTGCTCGGTTTTCCCTGCAATCAGTTCGGCAAGCAGGAGCCGGGCAATGAAGGGGCGATCTCCGAGTTCTGCGAGCTGAACTTCGGTGTCAGCTTCCCGCTGTTCAAAAAGATCGACGTCAACGGCGCCGACGCCCATCCGCTGTTCGTGCAGTTGAAAAAGCGCGCACCGGGTGTGTTGGGCTCCCAGGGCATCAAGTGGAACTTCACCAAGTTCCTGATCGGCAAGGACGGGCAACTGGTCAAGCGCTTCGCCCCGGCGACCAAGCCGCAGGACCTGACCCAAGAGATCGAAGCCCTGCTCAAATGAACACCTTGTCAGTCGATTCCCTGAAGCTCGACAGCCAGCTGTGTTTCAAGCTGTATGCGGCTTCCCGGGCGGTAATTCGGGCCTACAAGCCAATGCTCGATCAGTTGGGCCTGACCTACCCTCAATACCTGGCGATGCTGGTGTTGTGGGAGTGGCAGGAAGCGGCTCCGGAGCAACCGACCGTCAAGGCGTTGGGCGAGCGTCTGGCCCTGGATTCCGGCACGCTGACACCCTTGCTCAAGCGCCTCGAACAACTGCAACTGGTGCAGCGCCAGCGTTCGGCGCGCGATGAGCGTGAAGTGCACCTGAGCCTGTCGCCGGCTGGCATGGCCTTGCGCGATCAAGTCGGGCCACTCAAGGCGCGCCTGTTGTGCGACAGCGGGGTCGATCTGAATCGTCTCAACGACTTGCGCGACGGTCTCGATCACCTGTTGGGGCAGATCAAGGCGCTGTCGTAGCGGGAATCCACAAGTCCAGCAGGGCGGCCAGTTCTTCGCGCCGGAAGGGTTTGGCCAGGTAGTCGCTCATGCCGGCGGCACGACAGCGTTCGCGTTCCTCTGACATGGCGTTGGCCGTCAGGGCGACGATTGGCAGTTGGGGCCAGCGCCCGCTGCGGCGGATTTGCCGGCTGGCTTCGTAGCCGTCCATCACCGGCATGTTGCAGTCCATCAGCACCAGGTCGAAATCCCGTTGCTCGAGTTGATCCAGGGCCTCGCCACCATGGGACGCGGTGGTCACCTCGCAGCCGAGTTTGCCGAGCATGCCCTTGGCCACCAACTGGTTGACCGGGTTGTCTTCCACGAGCAGCACGCGCCCGCGGCATTGCGGGGATTGTGCGTCGGGCGGAGCATCGTTGATCGGGTGGGTTTGCGGTTGCAGGATCCGCCGCAAGGACTGATACAGCGTATTGCGGGCCAGGGGGCGGGCCTGTTGTTGCAGGGGCGCGAGGGCATTGACCTCTTCGCCGGGCATGAAGTTGCCATAAGCGGTGATCAGCAGGATCGGCGCGCTGAGGGCGGGGCGCAAATTGAACAGGCATTCGGGGCAGTCAGTGATGAGCACATCGGCTGCCAGGCCAAGCAGTGGGTCATCCATGGAGCGGCGTTCATAGTCCAGCCCCCAGCCAGGTAACAGACTGTTCAGCAGTTCGCCCAGCCCGCTGCTGGCGGCCGTGATGGCGATGACTTTGCCCTTGAGCAAAACGACAGGCATTGCACGGGTGTGGCTGGGCAATGGCAGATCCGCGTAGAACTGGCTGCCAAAACCCGGCTCGGAGCTGATCGTCAGGCGCCCTTGCATGGCTTCGCAAAGATTGTAGGTCAGCGCCAGGCCCAACCCGGTACCGCCAAATTGGCGGGTAATACCGGCGCCAGCCTGGGTGAACGGCTGGAAGATTTTGAACTGGGCATCCCGGGGGATGCCGATGCCGGTGTCGCAGACCTCGATTCTGACGCCGTCCTCGAAGGTCGACAGGCGCACGTCGACACGCCCGAAACGGGTGAACTTGAGGGCGTTGGACAGCAGGTTACTGACGATCTGTCGCACCCGGGTCGGATCGCCGAGCACCAGTGCCGGGAAGTGCGGATCGATCAGGCAGGTCAGTTCGACGCTGGGGGCGGCGTTCTGCGACAACAGGTTGGCGGTGTCCTCGATCAGCGAGCCGAGGTCGAAGGGGATGTGTTCGAGTTCGAGTTGACCGGCATCGAACTTCGACAAATCGAGAATATCGTTGAGCAGTTCCACCAGCACTTTGCCCGAGTCATGAGCGATCGACAGTTGCTGCTGTTGTTCGGCATTCAGTGGTCCATCGAGGGACAGTGCGATCATCCCGAGCAAGCCATTGAGGGGCGTGCGGATTTCATGGCTCATGTTGGCCAGGAACACCGATCGGGCTTCGGCCATGTCCAGTGCGGTACTGCGGGCGGCTTCCAGTTCCTCATTGGATTGGCTCAGTCGGGTATTGATCGCCTTGAGTTCGGCGGTGCGGGCCGAGACGATATTTTCCAGTTGACCGAGGTACTCGGTCAGGCGGTTTTCCGCGTTGCGCCGTTGCTGGATTTCGGTGGCGATGTTTTTGAACTGCTGGTTGGCAACCTTGACCAGCACGCCGATCTCATCGTTGGCATGCCCGGCGGGACATTCCAGCGACGTCGGCTCGGTACTGCTCGGGTCGCGGCCGCTGAGTTCACGGATGACCCGCACCAGAGGCTTGGTCAGCATCACATAGAACAGCGCCAACAGGATGCCGGACAGCAGCAGGCTGCGGGCGAAACCGTTGAGCAGGGTCACTTCGGCCCGGCGCAGGAAGCGGTTGCCGAAGGCGTAGGTGTCGACGTTCAGCCGCAGTGTTCCCAGGGATTCGTTGGGTAAATGATCCAGGTAAAGTCGGTCTTCGAACTGTCGATTGGCGTCGAACAGGAAGTCACTGAACAGCCGGTAGCCGTTTTGCATGCCGGGTCGCTTGACGTTGGCCAGCACGGTGCCGTTGTTGTCGGTCAGTTTCACGCCGATGATCGCCGGCGAGCGCAGCAGACCCTGGGTCAGTTCCTTGGCGAGTTCGGCGTCGATGTTGTAGGCGATTCGCGAAGCCGGGTTGTGGCTGATTTCAAGTAATGAAAGGATTTCACGATTGATGGAAGCGTCTTCACTGGCATAATCGATGCCTATTTGCAGCAGGCTGAGCAGCGTGCCCAAAATGAAACCGACCAGCACGGTAAGCCGGGCTTGCTTGAATGACAGCCGGTTGGTGAATTTGATGTCCATGGGGGGGTGAACCACTTCCGTTTCCTTTCGCTGCTCAAGCATAGTCGATCATGCCTGTCTGCTGATGCTCTCGTGAGGCCTGTACCGCGGGGGCTGCCACTTGTCTGACGCTGTGTTTCGTCGCTGTATCACCATCATTACTGTGAACGTGCCCGAGGAGAAGTCGTGGATTCCCGATTGAATGCTTTTCTTGAACGCGCCGATGCCGTTCTGGCCCGAATCGAGCCGTTGCTGCCGGCACCCCGGCCAGCCATCGACTGGACGCATTGCCTGGCCGCGCGCTGGCAGCGTGAGTCGCGCGGCGGTTATCTGATGCCGCTGGAGGTCAGCCTCGACATGCGCCTGTCGGACCTGATCGGCGTCGACCGGCAAGTCGAGCAACTTGGGCGCAATACCCAACAATTCCTCGATGGCATGCCCGCCAACCACGCCTTGCTCTGGGGTTCACGCGGCACCGGCAAATCGTCGCTGGTGCGCGCCTTGTTGGCCGAACACGCTCACGCCGGTTTGCGTTTGATCGAGATTGAACGTGATCATCTGGCAGACCTGCCGCGAGTGGTCGAACAGATCGGCAAGCTTCCCCAGCGCTTCGTGCTGTTTTGCGATGACCTCTCGTTCGAGTCGGGCGAGGGCGATTACCGAGTGCTCAAAAGCGTCCTTGATGGCTCACTGGAACAGGCTCCGGACAACGTTTTGCTGTACGCCACGTCCAACCGTCGCCATCTGGTGCCGGAAAAGGAAAGTGACAACGAAAACTGGAAACGGGTCGACGGCGAACTGCATCCCAGCGAGGCGGTTGAAGACAAGATCGCGCTGTCGGACCGCTTCGGTTTGTGGCTGTCGTTCTATCCGTTTACCCAGGAACACTTCCTCAACGTCGTCGAGCACTGGATCGGCCAGTTGGCCGGCAAGGCCGGACTGGCGTGGCAGCGCAGCGAAGAACTGGACATTCTGGCGGTACGTTGGGCCACTGGCCGAGGCAATCGCAATGGACGTTGCGCCTATCAATTTGCCCGTTACTGGGTCGGGCTGAAACTGTTGGAGCACAAGGCATGATCGATTTACAAAAGAGCGGCCAGGGCCTCGAAGGCTACGGCATGCTGCATGCGCAACTGGAGTCCTTGCTGGCGGACGAGCGGGACTTCATCGCCAATGCCGCTCAGTTCTCGGCGTTTCTGTTCAATCAGCTCGAAGACCTGAACTGGGCCGGTTTTTACCTCAACCGCAATGAGGAACTGGTGCTGGGCCCGTTTCAGGGGCAGATCGCTTGCGTGCGGATTCCGTTCGGGCGTGGCGTCTGCGGAACCGCAGCCGCGACCTTGCAGACTCAGTTGGTCGAAGATGTGCACGCGTTCCCCGGTCACATTGCCTGCGACAGCGCGTCGAACAGCGAACTGGTGGTGCCGTTGGTCAAGGATGGCCGATTGATCGGCGTGCTCGATCTCGACAGTCCGAAGCTCGCGCGTTTTACCGCGCAGGACCAGGCCGGAATCGAACAGCTGGCGGCAATTTTCCTACGCCTGACCGACTGCTGATCAAGACGCCAGGCCTGCCTTGGCCAGCAGGCCCGACGCGTCTACCGTATCGATCTGCTGCGGGTCGAGAAAGCGTCTGGCGTATTGCAAATAGATCTGTGCCTTGATGAACAGGCCGAACAGCTCCGGGTCGATGTGGGCATCACGGCACATGAAGGCCATGATGCCCAGCGCCTCGCTCAAGGTCTTGGCTTTTTTGTAGGGGCGGTCGGCGGCCGTCAACGCTTCGAAAATATCGGCTATCGCCATCATCCGCGCCGGCAGGCTCATTTCTTCGCGCTTCAAGCGTTTCGGGTAACCGCTGCCGTCCATTTTCTCGTGATGCCCACCGGCTATTTCCGCGACGTTGCGCAAGTGCGCGGGGAACGGCAGATGGTTGAGCATCAGGATCGTCTGGACGATGTGGTTATTGATGACATAACGCTCTTCGCTCGTCAGGGTGCCGCGGACAATGCTCAGGTTGTACAGCTCACCCCGGTTGTATTTGTGGGGCGGCACATCGAGTTTGAAGCCCAGGGGATTATCTTGCGGTATCACTTCGTGTTCACTGCGTTCGAACAGATGCTCAGGCTTGTCCGCCAGTAAGGGTTCACTGACGGGCAGGGTGGGGGCGGGTGTTCGGGCCTGACGCCGGTTCTCCTCCCAGGACACGCCCAGCCGGTCATCCAGGGTTCGGGTCCAGGTGCGTTCAGCCACGCTGCGCAGACGTTGCAGATCAGCGTCGGCCATGGCTTCGCCACCAAGATTGCAGCGGGCAACGAAGGCGAAATCATCATCCAGCCCGGCCAGGCTGGCATTGCGCAGTTCTGCCAGCGATTGCTCATCACCGCCCAGGGCGATGGCCTGCCAGTAGCTGATCCAGGCATCGCGCTTGAGTACCTCGAAGCGGGTGCGGATTTCGTGGATGCGATCGGTCAGGGTTTCCAGCTTCGTGGCTTTGTCGACGACGTATTCCGGCGTGGTGACCTTGCCGCAATCGTGCAGCCAGGCGGCGATGTGCAGTGCCTCCCATTCATCTTCGGTTGGCCGATAGGCGCTGAAGGCAGGCTCCTGGCTGGCCGCCGCCGCATGGGCGAGCATCAGGGTCAGTTCCGGCACGCGTTGGCAATGGCCGCCGGTGTAGGGACTTTTGGCGTCGATGGCGCCGGCCAGCAGTTGAATGAAGGCGTCCAGCAGTTGTTTTTGCCGGGCTTGCAGGCGCTGGCTTTCGATGCACACGGCAGCCGCGCCGGACACCGCCTGGAGAAACGCAATGCGGTCCGGTCGCAGTTTGTCCAGGTCGCTTTGCTCGCCACTGTCGGCCAGCAGCAGCACCAGCAGGCCCACGGTTTCGTTGTGACGATTGTGCAGGCGGATTCCGATCAGATGAACCCGGGGACTTTTCAGCGCGAGCAAGACTTTCTGCAGATCACCCGCCTGCTCGAACCCCAGGTTGCTGACGACATTGTCGACGATTGCCAGTTGCTGTAGCCATGTGGGGCTTTGCGGGTTCTCGAGCGAGTGTCCGCGAATGTCGAAGGATTGCAGGTCTTCGGCGGTGTCATTGATGACCAGGCCGTGGGGTTCCATTTGCTCACCATCACCTTCGCGCAGATAGATCAGGCCGGCCTGGGCCTGACCGATTTTCACGGTTTCAAACAACACCCGTTCCAGCAGCGGGGCGAAACGGGTTTCGGCGCTGAGGCTGTCAGTGATCTGGAAGAAACTCGCCAGTGTGTCCTTCATCCGTGCCATCGACACACTCAGCTGGTCGACTTCGAGCACCGGCGAGCGACGGGAAAGAGGGAAATTGAAATCGAAACTGCGAATCGCATCGGCCTCCTGCACCAGGGCGCGCAAGGGTTTGACCAGGACTCTTGATGTCAGCCAACCCAACGGCACGCATAACAACAGTGTTGCCAGGGTAATGAGCGCGCCTTGCCAGCGCATCCGGTAAGCGTCGACGAGCAACTCGTCTTCCGGTACCAGCAGAGCCAGTTGCAGGCCTTGGGGGCCGCCTTCCTGCATGCTGCTGCGGGCCACGATCCACTGTCGGCCGCTGGCGTTCAGGCGGTTGCCTTGAGACGGACTGTTGAGCAACGCGCCCAGGCTGGGGTTGAGGTCCGCTGCCTTGATCAGGCGGGATGTCTGGTCATCGACGATCAGCCTGCGGCTATCGGGGTAGGCAATGGCATTGCCCTGCGCATCGAACAGCACGATTTCGGTATTGGGGGTCACGACGTGCTTGGCCAGGGTCGCGCTGAGTTCGGCCAGGGTCAGGTCGGCGGCCAGGATTGCCTTGTCACCGCTGCGGCGTGCCAGCGTCGTGCCAATGTCGTGGGTGGAAAAAAAGATATAGGGTTCGGTCGTGATCTGGTCATTGTCGCCGCGGGCGCTGGTAAACCAGGCACGGTTACGTGGGTCGTACGTGTCGTTCAGGTTGTCCTGATGGCTGACCAGTGCCAGGTTCCGGTCGAAGAACAAAGACTGGGAACGGACCTGGCCGCTGCTGTTGTGTTCGATGCTCCAGACTTGATAAGCCGCGGTGTCCGGGGCCTTTACCAGGGCCTTGACCTCTGGGGTACGCAGCGGGCGGACCATGAAAAAGTCACCATTGTCGTAGCCCAGGTACAGCGAGGCCAGATTGGGGTTGTCCTCGAGTGACTGGCTGAACGGTTCGAGCAGTGCCAGGCGTTGTTCCAGATCAGTGGACTGGCCCGCCGGATTGAGTGCCAACAGGCTCAACAGATGACGAATGGGCTCATAGGTCGCATGCAGGTCCAGTCGGACATCCTGCTCAATGCGGTTGAAGAGTTTTTCACTGCTCGACAGTATGATTTGTGTGGTTTGCCGGTAGTTGAAAAGTCCCAGCACTACCCCGGTCAGCAACAACAAAAAGGTGAACATCACGCTGATATGGACATGCAGTGGAAACCGGCGTGGATCGGGGCGCAGTGGGTTAGGCATTGCGGGTTTCTCCATGATGGTCAACACACTGCCAAGGGGCCAAGCATAGTTAAGGCTCTGTCACTTTGCCTTCGTCATAATGGTCAATCTGACGCAGTAACGCGTCGTCCAACTCAAGCATGGCGCACTCCATGGATTTGCAGCATCCAGCCACTTTTTCGCGATCGAAATCCTCATGGCAGGCAGCTTCAAGTGCCTCGCAGCTGTCGATCAAGCGAGAGGCCTGCACTATCCGGGCTGCGCCTTTGATTTTGTGGGCAATATCCTGCAGCGCCTGCCTATCCCCGGAACTGGATAGCGTCAACAGTGTTTGCAGATCCTGGCGGTTGCTGCTCACCAATTCGTTCAGCAATCGCCGGTTCAACATCGGATTGTCCCCGGTCAGCTGTTTCAACCCGCGGAGGCTGAACGCCGGGGTTGCATGGCTGGGTTCAATGCCTTCTACCCATAGACTCAAGGCGCCGAGGCTGAGGGGTTTGAACAGGCAGTCGTCCATTCCGGCTTGCTTGCAGCGTTGAACCTCTTCCGGTTGGGCATTGGCGGTAAAGCCGACAACGGTGCAGGGAGGACGATGGTTTTGTCTTTCATGCTGGCGAATGGCACGGGCCAGCTCGTAACCGTTCATGACGGGCATGTTGCAATCGGCAATCACCAGATCAAACGGGTGGTCTTTCCAGACCTCCAGTCCCTCCTGGCCATCGGCCGCGACGGAAAATCGATGCCCAAGAAACTCCAGTTGCTGGCACGTGAGCAAACGATTGGCCGAGTGATCGTCGACCACCAGGACATTCAATGGGGTTGCGGCGACGACGATTTGGGTTTCTGCCACCTGGGCTGACTGTTGCAGCGGCAACGTTTCCAGCTGCAGCAGCACCTCTACTTGAGTGCCGGCACCCGACTTGCTGCGCAATTGCAGACTACCGCCCATCATCTCGCAGAGATTGCGGCTGATCACCAGCCCCAGCCCCGCGCCTCCCCTGGCCGATTGCATGGTGTGGTCGGCCTGGGCGAAGGGTTCGAACAGGCGCTGTTGCTCCTGTTCGCTGATCCCGATACCACTGTCGTGAACCTGCACCCGCATCTGCGCATGATCGGGTTGTGTTGCCGGCTGCAGGTCGACAATGACCCGGACCTGGCCTTGCTCGGTAAATTTTATGGCATTGCTGATCAGGTTGGATAGCACCTGTTTGAAGCGCAAAGGGTCCAGCAACACATCGAAGGGCGGGTTGGCCGATGAAAACTCCAGCACCAGCTCGAGTTCCTTCTGTCGGGCCAGGCCATCGAAGATCCGCACGACCGAGGCCACGAGTTCACCCGGATTGACGCGCTCCGGGCTCAGGCTCAAGCGCCCTGATTCGATTCTGGCAATGTCGAGGATGTCGCCAATCAGCTCCAGCAAGCCTTTCGCCGAGTTATACGCGACATCGATGGCCGGACGCTCCGCGTGCTGATGATCAAGACGCTTGAGTGCCAGCTCAAGCATGCCAATGATTGCATTCATCGGTGTGCGGATCTCATGGCTCATCGTGGCCAGAAACGTGCTTTTGGCCCGGTTGGCGTTATCGGCGCGTTCTTTCGCGCAACGCAGATCATCGAGCAGTTGCCGCCGATCGCTGATGTCGATCCAGCCACCGATAATGCCTTGCACTTTCGCGCTGGAATCCCGATAGGGAAGAATCCAGTGATAGATCGTCAGCCGCCGGCCGCCAATGTGCAGTTCGCGATCGACGATCAACGGCCTGCCCTCGGTCACCACGCGTTGGTAGTCAGCCTGGTACTCCCGGGCTTCGAACACATTGCTCATCGCTCCCTGCATCACGCTTTTGCCGATGACATCTTCACGCCTGGCGCAGAACGCTTGCAGGTAACTGTCATTGCAACTTTGCAGCAGCCCCTGGCGATCACGTACATAGATCGGATGGGGCGTGCCATTGACCAGTGATCGCATGAACTCGAACTGATCGCTCAACGCACGCTCGGCAGCCTTGCGTTGCTTGATCTGGCGTCGCATGTAGTCGTTCCACGCAACGGAAATCAGCAACAGCACGCCAGCACCGATGACAATTTGGTAGAACAGTCTTTGATAATTGCGCCAGGTGCTTTGCGACGATGCCGAATAGCCGCGCCAGCGACTGTTGATGATACCCAGCTCCTCCGGCGAGATGCTCAGAAGCGCCTTGTCGAGAATGGCGTTCAACTCCTTGGCATTCCGAGCGGTGGCAAGGGAAAACGCCGCCTGCTCGGTGCCGATGGTGGTGCTGATTTGCAATGTGTGCTCGAAGAGACTCGATGAGGTGAAGTAGTTGGCAATGATCAGTGAATTCACCGAGCCGTCGGCCTGGCCTTCGGCGAGCATCTCTACGGCGCTGAAGGTGTCCGGGGTTTCGATCAGCTTGATACGGGGAAACTCTCTGCGCAGGTAATCCATGAGTGGATTGCCGCGGGCAATGGCCAGGCGCTTGTCCTGCAACTGCTCGAGGTTGGTCGGGCTGTCGGCGGCTTTACGGGTCAGTAGGACGTAGGAATTTTCCAGAAAGGGGCGGGTAAAGTTCAGTTGGGTTTGACGCTGGGCGCTGGGGAGTAGCGCGCCGATCACATCGGCCTGGTTGTCCCTGATCTGTTTGATCATCTCGTCATCGTTCCGACTGCGCTGGATGTCAAAGCGCAAGCCGGTGCGCAACCTGATCAGCTCAAGCAAATCCGCGCTGACCCCGCGAAAGTTGCCATTGCTATCGAAAAACGTCAGTGGCGCGAAGGCTTCGTTGACGACGACGCGCACTATCGGGTGGTGTGCCAGCCAGCGTTCTTCCCGGTCAGTGAGTTGCAGCTTTTGATCGGTTAGCAGAATGTCGCTGCCGGCGCTCCAGCGTTTGGCGATGTTTTCTCGTTCACTGGAGGGGATGGCCCTGATCATTGCGTTGATGATGCCGAGCAGCTCGGGGTTGTTCCTGTTAACGGCGAAGCTGAAACCAAAGGCTTCATGTTTGCCGAAGTTGGCCATGCGGATGTTGTTCAGGTACCCCTTGTTGATCATGTAGTGAGTTGAAATGGTGTCACCGAGAAACACGTCGGCCTGATCGAAAGCAACGGCATTGATCGCATTCTGGTAGGACGGATAGGACGTAATGATCGCCTTCGGGTACAACGCCTTGACTTCCGCCAGCGGCAAGTAGTGATACACCATGCTCAGGCGCAATCCGGCCAGGCCATCGGTGAGGGATCGGGTTTCCCCTTCGCGGGTCACCAGTACGGGTTGGTCGACGGCATAGGGTATGGACAGAGCAATGTCGGTATTGTCCGCTTCGAATCCATTGGCGGTGCCAAGCAGATCGACATCGCCGTTCTGCAGCGCGGCGATCGCGGCCCCTCGAGAGTCAAAACGCCGAACCTTGACAGACAATCCAGTCGCTTCTCCCAGAAGACCTGCGTAATCGGCGGTAAACCCTTCATAGTCCTGACCGCTGGTGGTCAGGTCGAAAGGGGGTAGTCGGGGGCCGACGTACCGAGCGTCAGTTGATTTTTTTGGGTTAACCATTGTCGCTGGGTTTCATCCAGTCGAATCTCCAGCGTCCCGGCCTTCGAGCGGCTGAGCAGCGTGTAGTGTTCATTGCCCGGTGCCCCGAACAACGAGGTGCTCACGCATAGACCTGCGGTCACTTGAATCAGATAGACCTTCAAACGGCTGGGCATCCAGGTTCTCACACGAGTGCGTTACGTTTTGCCATCTCAATGAGTTCAACCAGGGATTTGGCTTTGAGTTTCTGCATGAGGCGCTTTTTGTAGGTGCTCACGGTCTTGTTGCTCAGAAACATGCCCTTGGCGATTTCCTTGTTTGTGCGACCTTGGGCAAAAAGTTGCAAGACCATCAACTCCCGGTCGTTTACGGATTTGAACAATTCCAGTTCGATGCAGCGTGTTTCATCTCCTCGGACGGGGTTCAGGGCCTCGCTCGGGAAATAGTTGTAACCGGCAAATACCGCTTTTATGGCGCTGACCAGTTCACTGATGTCCTCTTGTTTGCAGACATAGCCCGATGCACCGGATTGCATGCAACGAATGCCGAAAAGTGTCGGGCATTGTGCTGTCAGTACCAGCGTTTTAAGAGGGGTACTCATTGCGTTGAATCGGGATAGCACTTCCAGGCCATCAAGTTTTGGAATGCTGATGTCGAGAATCACCAGGTCCGGCATGCATTCGCGAACCATCTGCATGGCGTCGACCCCATTATCGGTTTCGCCGACGACTTTGTAACCTTCATGTTCCAGTAACATTCGAACGGCAAGGCGGATAACCGGGTGATCATCGACAATAAAAACGGAGTTCATAATAAAATCCCATGCGAGCTCAAACAAAGCGCGCACCTTAGCTCAGATACTTGGAGGGACGCATGAACTGACCGAGCTGTAGCCGCAATATAGGAAAAATCCTACACATTAAAAAGAATAAGACTACGTAGTAGTTGGGATTCTTATTAGGAAGGCCAAGAAAATTCGATGTCCGGATGAACTTTGGCAGCAGGTCTTTTATCAGTTTTTCATTGTATTTTTATTTGTTTTTATATGTGTTTTTTCCTGTGTTTGAGTTGTAGTCAACAACTCTCTGAATTCAGATTGTTTCAACGGTTTTATCAAATAGCCCAATAATGGCAACCCGTGTTCAGTGGCCGTTTTTACAAGTTCATCCAATTCAGACATCGTCAGGCTACTCAGGATGATCGCCCGTCTGATCAGCCCTCGCCGGCTGGCGAACCGGACCAGATCGAGCCCTGTCAGATCGGGCAGGCATTGATCGCATAAAAGGATGTCGAACGGCTGGTCGGCCCTGAGCATTTGCTGCATGGCGCCTTTGGCGCTGTCGGTGGTCGTCAGCCGAGTGAAGCCATAACTTTCCAGCAGGCATTGAGTCGCTATCAGTTGGAAGGGGTGGTCCTCCACCACGAGAATGCGTAGATCGTCTTCGGCCATGGGCGCACTTCAACTGTCAAACAGAAGGGAGGGCGATTGTTTCGCGAGAGTGTCAGGCAAGCGATCAGTTTGCTCGCCATGTGCTGTAGGGCGATTCGCCGATACTTGAGCGCTGTTGGATGTTGAAGGGGGGATCAGCCATAACGAATGTCGTAATGGCTGACCAATCGATACACCTCAGTGGCTAGCGCGTCCGGTCATCTCCAGGGCCATGTCGCTTGCATAGCTGTCGGTCATTCCGGCGATGAAATCAATCATGCGTAAAAACGAAGTGTGCAACGGGCCGTGTGGATCGGGTGCATTGTTGCCCAGCAGGTCAAGGATGCGACGGCTTTTGAACGACGGCGTACGTCCGTTGTGCTGCTCCAGCGCTGCACCACAAAAGGCGTTGAGCAGGATTTCCAGTGTGGTATAGGCTCCGATCTCGTGCAGAGTCTTGCGCTTGTCCTGGAAGATTTTCTTGCGGGCCATGTCCTTGGCGTTCAGCACGCAACGCTTGGCGGGCCCGTGCATATGCTCCACCAGGTCGCCGGGCAAGGTACCAGCCAACAGCGCGTCCTGTTGCTCGACAAAGGCGCGGGCCGCGGCGTTGGTCAAGTGCTCGATGGCCTTGCCGCGCAGGATCGCCAGTTTGCGTCGGCGCGAATCACCGGGACCGAGCTGGCGATAGGTCTCCGGCAAGTCATCGCCCACCAGGTCCAGCAACAGGGACTCGACTTCAGCGTATTCCAGCAACTCCATTTCCAGGCCGTCTTCCAGGTCGATAAGCGCATAGCAGATGTCGTCGGCGGCCTCCATCAGGTACACCAGCGGATGCCGCGCCCAGCGTTGCTCCTCCAGTTGTGGCAGGCCGAGTTTATTCGCGATCTGCTCCAGTAGCGCAAGCTCGCTCTGATAGCAGCCGAACTTGTGTTTCTTGTAGCCCAGCGAGTCGGCGTGCCTGGCCGTCCATGGATACTTCAGGTACGTGCCCAGCGTTGCATAGGTCAGTCGGGTGCCGCCGTCGAACTGGTGATACTCGAGTTGCGTGAGTACCCGAAAGCCCTGGGCATTGCCTTCGAAATTCAGGAAGTCATTGCGCTCGGCTTCACTCATTGCATCCAGCCAGCCACGGCCGGCCGCTTGCTGGAACCAGTGACGGATCGCGTCTTCACCGGAATGGCCGAAAGGCGGGTTGCCGATGTCGTGTGCCAGGCAGGCCGATTGCACCACCATCCCCAGGTCGCTGGGTTCGCACCAGTCGGGCAGGGCGCTGCGGATGGTTTCGCCGACCCGCATGCCCAGTGAGCGACCCACGCAACTGACTTCCAGCGAGTGGGTCAGGCGCGTATGAATGTGATCATTGCTGGACACCGGATGGACCTGGGTCTTGCGCCCGAGGCGGCGGAAAGCCCCCGAGAAAATGATGCGGTCGTGGTCTTTGTGAAAAGGGCTGCGGCCGAGCTCTTCAGGGCTGTGCAGAGGCTTTCCGAGGCGTTCGCGGGTGAGCAGGGTGTGCCAATCCAAGGCGGGGTCTCTCCGTCAGGTGACTGATGGCCTAGCTTCCCGGTTCGCGCCATGACCTGCAAGCGGAACTACAAGCCGGCTGCGTCGATATCGATGAGTAGCAGGCGATCACCATTGTCGAAAAACTGCCCGGCGGTCAGGCAGTACTGGTTACTCGTGGCGTCGCGATAGGTGTTGGACAGGGTCAGGCGGCGCTCTTCCAAGCCTTGCGCCAGCAGGTGATAAAAGTAGGGGCGCCAGGACCAGTTGTGGCCCAGGTAGCGAGTGTCGGCTTCCCAACGGTTATTGCGCCACTCAAGATTCGGGGTCAGTTGCGTGCCGTGTCGGTCGCACTGATAAAAGCGCAGCAGCCATGGGAAGGCGTTGAGCTGCGGCAGGGCATTGAGCGGTGCACGTGCCTCGGCCCAGGATTGTAGAATGGCCATCAGTTCGCTGAGCTGCTGGCGCATGATCATCAGGCGGCCATGCTCGGTGAGTTTCTGTTGAACGTAGCGCTGGCGCAGTTGTGCGAATCGTTCGACAAAGGCGTCTGTGGCAAAGAACGCTTCTTGCGCCCGGGCGAACAGAAAGCCTTGTACGTAGCGCGAACCGCATTCCAGGGCAAAATTCAACTGAGCTTCGGTTTCCACGCCTTCGGCAATGATCCAGCAGCCGGTCTTTTCCGCCATCTGCGCCAGCGCCTTGACCACGTCGCTGCTTGGGCCACCCAGTGCCGCGGCCTGGAACAGTCGCATGTCGAGCTTGAGAATGTCCGGCTGCAGGGCCAATACGCGATCGAGTTGCGAGTAACCAGCGCCGAAATCATCGATAGCTATCCGCGCGCCAGCTTGCCGGTAACGTGCCACCACCTGTGCCAGGCGCTGGGTGTCGCCACCCAACTCGGTGATTTCGAAAACGATGCGCCGTGGGTCGACAGCTTGCCGGCTCAATTGCTTGAGGCTCGGCAGCGGCTGCTCCGCACGCAAGCGACTGATCCAGCGCGGGGAGATGTTCAGGCTGAGAAACCAGTCGGATGGCGCCTCATGCAGGCGACTCAAGGCATCCTCGCGTACTTGTCGGTCCAGGCGACGAAGGGCGGCAGCGTTGGTGCGCGGGTTGGCAAACAGCGGCCCCACCGAGGCCAGTCGACCATCGGCCTGGCGCAAACGGCCCAGCGCCTCGACGCCGGCGATACGGCCGGTGGCGGTATCGATGAACGGCTGAAAGCAGGCGAGCGGTTGCCCGTCGATCACGAGACCTCCTTGGTAGATCTTGTTTTTGGATGGTGCCTGTAGACCGGGTAGGCGCACAGGATTGCGCCCCTCGATAGAGGGGCGCATCCGGTCGACGTTGCAAGAATGCAGCCAGTTAGAAACCGATCAGTCTTTGCGTGAAGAACCTTGCATGATCAGTTTGATCAGCGGCACCAGTGTGGTGCCGAGGCGGATCATCCGGGTCAGGCTGCTGAGGCCACCCCCGTTTTTTGCCCCCTTGCCGGTCAGGAAGCCCAGCAAGGTGACGGCGGCCACGCCCCAGAGTGGAGCGTGCTTGATGCCGAAACCGTCCTGCAGGTTTTGCGTCATTCCACGTACCCGTTGCAAAGGTTGCAGCAGTTGCGCGGATTCGTGGCGGATTTCCTGACGATGCATTTCCATGCGCAGGCGGATCAGGGCCTTGCGCATTTCCGTGCGCGAGCTGTTGTGTGGCAGTTCAGGCAGGCTCATGGCAGCAGGCGCTCCCGATCGTTGGCCAGCTCTTCCAGCGTGCCGTGGAAGGGCGAGGACTCATCGAAAATCGCCGCTCTCAAGCGCATCGCGCAGAAGATGGCGGCGAGGGTATAGAACACACAGAGCCCGATGATGGCGGCCAGGCGATAGGTGTCCCAGAACACGATAAGCACCAGCGTCGACAGTCCTACCAACAGCAGCAACGCAAACACCAGCGCCAGACCGGCAAACAGCAACAGGCTGACGGTACGGGCTTTCTGTTCCTGCAATTCGATGCCGAACAATTCGACATGGCTGTGCAGCAACCCAAGGAAGGCAGCGCCCAGGCGCCGCGATGAGGAGCTGGTTCCCGCTACAGACGGGCCGGATTCGCCGATCGACATATCAGCGCCGGCTGGCCAGCAGGCCGATCAGGAAACCCACGCCGGCCGCGATCCCGACGGACTGCCAGGGGTTGGCCTGGACATAGTCTTCGGTGGCGGTCACAGCCGCCTGGCCGCGTTCACGCAGGGAGTCTTCGGTCAGTTTCAGCGTTTCACGGGCACGCAAGAGACTGTCGTGAATCTGCTCGCGCAACTCGTCGGCCTGGTCACCGGCCAGGGTCGCGGTGTGTTCCAGCAACCGTTCGGTGTCACTGACCAGTGTCTGAAAGTCGTTCATCAGGATTTCTTGAGCAGTCTTTGCCTGGGGGCGGGCCATGGTGGATCTCCTTAAGTGGCTTTCTGATGGGTTCGAGTATGGGCCTTCATCGAAGGTTCAGTACAAATGACTGGTACAACTTTTGCTGTGTCGTGGTGCGCCGGTCCGCACCATTGCGCTATAGCCGGGCATGATTTCAGTAAAACCGTAGGACCAACAATCAAAAACTCGCGTAAACGTCCCGGGCGCGTTTTTCCTGGACGGTGTCCGTGCGCCAAAACGGTTCAACAAGTTCAGCACGCTGATACTTCGAAGCCGCAACTTGGTGCATGGGCGCAAATAGCGAACTGCTTTGGTGCTTTTTTCTGCCATAAGGTCTGCCCATCCCATGGAAAACCTGCAAAGCGCTGTGGACACCCTGGTCCATAGCTCCAACACGCTGTTCATTCTGATCGGTGCGGTCATGGTTCTGGCCATGCACGCCGGTTTTGCCTTTCTCGAAGTCGGCACCGTGCGCCAGAAAAACCAGGTCAATGCGCTGTCGAAAATCCTCAGCGACTTCGCTGTTTCGACACTGGCCTACTTCTTTATAGGCTATTGGATTTCCTATGGCGTGACGTTCATGCAACCGGCGGCCGTGCTCAATGCCGACCACGGCTATGGACTGGTGAAGTTTTTCTTCCTGCTGACCTTTGCCGCGGCGATCCCGGCGATCATTTCCGGAGGGATCGCCGAGCGCGCCCGGTTTGTCCCGCAACTGTGCGCAACCGCGTTGATTGTCGCGTTCATCTATCCGTTCTTCGAAGGCATGGTCTGGAACGGCAACCTGGGTTTGCAGGCCTGGTTGCTGGAGCGCTTTGGCGCCGGTTTCCATGATTTCGCAGGCTCAGTGGTGGTGCATGCGATGGGCGGTTGGCTGGCACTGGCGGCCGTGCTGTTGCTCGGGCCGCGTAACGGCCGATATCGCGACGGTCGGCTGGTCGCGTTCGCGCCATCGAGCATCCCGTTTCTGGCGTTGGGCTCGTGGATCCTGATCGTCGGCTGGTTCGGCTTCAACGTCATGAGCGCGCAAACCCTGCAAGGTGTCAGCGGACTGGTGGCAGTGAACTCTCTGATGGCCATGGTTGGCGGTACAGTGGCGGCGTTGATTGTCGGGCGCAACGACCCCGGCTTTCTGCACAACGGCCCGTTGGCGGGGCTCGTGGCAATCTGTGCCGGGTCCGACCTGATGCATCCTGTGGGGGCGTTGGTCACTGGCGCCGTCGCGGGCGCCTTGTTTGTCTGGTGCTTTACCGCAGCCCAGGTCAAATGGCGCATCGACGATGTGTTGGGTGTGTGGCCATTGCATGGCTTGTGCGGTGTATGGGGCGGCATTGCCTGCGGCATCTTCGGCCAGAGTGCCTTGGGCGGTCTGGGTGGGGTCAGTCTGATCAGCCAGTTGATCGGCACTGCACTGGGCGTGACCGTGGCGTTGACCGGCGGCTTCGCGGTGTATGGCGTGATCAAGGCGTTGCATGGATTGCGCCTGAGCCAGGAGCAGGAGTATTACGGCGCGGACCTGTCGATTCACAAGATCGGCGCGGTGAGCCAGGACTGACTCGGGTCTGTTCATCGTCGGTGGAATCAGGGCAGGGGGCTCAATGGCTCGACGGTTTTTCGGGGCAGGCCTAGAATGGTCACTTCATTTTTTGGTTGAGCACTCATGCTTCCCGAATGTCAGCTGTTCGGCACCCTTGGATGCCATCTCTGTGAAGTAGCCGAAGCCATGTTGATGGAGTTTGTCGAGCGCGGTCTGCTGGTGGAACTGGTGGATATCGCTGACGATGAAACGTGGTTCGCCGCTTACAGCCTGCGTATTCCCGTGTTGCGGCGGGTCGACACTGGCGCTGAACTGGGCTGGCCGTTCAGTGCCGATCAGGTGGTGACGTTCCTGAGTTAAGCGGCTTTTGCGCTGGTAGCATGTCCCGCCTGTCGAACTTTGCGATTGATCCCCTTGGCTTAACCAGTGCTGATCGGATACTGTATGCGCATACAGTTATTCGCGGTGCATGCATTGCCGTTCCTGATTTTGGGAGTGAGCAGGCGAGCCCGGGTGTGAGAGGGATGAATTGTGGTCAATGTCGAACAGTTGAAGAACAGCGTGAACCGGATGTCCGCAGACGTCGTGCGCGAGGCCGTCCAGGAGTTGCGTCTGGATGGTCTGGTGACGGAGGGGAAAACGCCCTTCAACAAAACCCATTTCAATACCTGTTTCGCAGAAATCGAAGCCTTGTTCCAACGCGCCGGTTATCACCGGCAACTCGATGTCGTGGGTTATCAGGGATTGTTGTACGCCCTGTATGACCCCGCTCGCTGGGAAGCGGTTGATGTACTGCGCTGGCTCAAGGAGTACACCGAAGCGGCGGCGCGCACGCAGATCCCGGCTTGAGGAATCTCCTCTAGGTTCCTTTCCGCTGCTGTTGGATAATGCCGCCCTGCATTGAGGGTTAGAGCTTTCGTATGTCCACTTCTTCTTTTTCCGCGGCACACAGTCAGGCCAGTACGCTCTACTTGCCACCTGGCCCGTGGCACACCGTTGTCGATTGCCTGTGTGAGCATTTCAGCGCCATCGGTCGTGAACAATGGCTGGACAGAATCGCCCGTGGCCGGGTCCTTGATGGGCAGGGCATGCCGATCGCCCTCGATTTGGCCTACAAGGAAGGTTTGCGGATCCATTATTTTCGCGAAGTGCCGGATGAAAGGCCGATCCCGGTGACCGAGTCGATCCTGTACGCGGACGAGCATCTGGTGGTGGCCGACAAGCCGCATTTCCTGCCTGTGACGCCCGCCGGCGAATACGTCGAACAGACGCTGCTCCGGCGCTTGATCCGCCGCCTGGACAATCCGCATCTGGTGCCTTTGCATCGCATCGATCGGCACACCGCAGGGTTGGTGCTGTTTTCCGCCAATCCGCAGAGTCGTTCGGCTTATCAGTCGTTGTTTCCAACCCGGCAGATCGAAAAGCGCTACGAGGCCATTGCAGCGGCGTTGCCTGACGTTGCTTTCCCGCTGGTTCATAAAAGCCGACTGGTCGAAGGCGAACCGTTCTTCCGCATGCAGGAAGGGCCGGGGGCCAGCAACACCGAGACTGCGGTCGAAGTCAGGGAGAAGCAGGGGGAGCTCTGGCGTTATGGTCTTTACCCGGTGACGGGCAAGAAGCATCAACTGCGGGTACATATGGCAGCGCTGGGAGCCGCTATCTGCAACGACCCGTTTTACCCCGAGGTGCTCAAGGATGCGCAGGATGACTACGCCAATCCTTTGAAACTGCTGGCGCAGGGTCTGAAATTTATCGATCCGGTCACGGGCCAGGGGCGAGCGTTCGAGAGTGAAATCACCCTGCAATGGTGATCATGAAGCGATCCTGAAGCGCTGTTCTTCAGGCATGAAAAAGCCCGCATCAAGCGGGCTTTTTCGTATCCGGCAGCGCCAGGTTTACAGCTCTTTGACGGTACGGACCTGGTCTTTGTTGATGCGGGTCTGTTTACCGTCGAGCTGTTCGAATTCGTAGAAGCCGGAGTCCTTGTCGAACTGTGGCGTGTCGACGGCCTGGATTTCGCGACCGTCATTCAAGGTGATCACCGTAGGCGATGCGCAACCGGCGAGGGTGGCGAGGCCGAGTGCGAGCATGAAAGTGGCGAGGGTCCGTTGAGTCATGAGTGTGTGTCTCCGAATAAAAAATCTTTGGTTACTGAACTTGAGACGTGCACCGTCCGCGCAAGTTCCTGATCAATCTCAGTCTGACACAGAGTCATGACCGCTTAACAGTTCCGGCGTGTTGAGGTTGGCCAGCCGAGGGTCATTGTCGGGGCATTGCAGTGCGGTCGCACCGAGCTTGCGCATCAACCGGCCAGGGCTGCGCTCACCTTCGTTCCAGGCATCTTCAAAGGCTGCCCTGTGTAGCACAGGAATCACACACAACAACGGTTCCCAGTGGCCGTCATGCCGCACCATCAGCGGCTTGTCCGGATGCAGGTTGGCGGCCTCGCGCATGTTGCCGATCAGCGCCGCATCAATGCCCGGAACGTCACATGGCAAGATCAGCAGGTGAGTATGGCGAGCTGCTTTCAGGCCTGCGCGAATACCGGCCAGAGGCCCGGGGAAGTCACCCTCATCATCGTGGACCAACTGGTCGGCGTAGGGCTCGTACTTCTCAAGGTTGCGATTGCAGGAGATGATCAGGTCATCGGTCAGCGGGCGGGTCTTGCGGTGCAAGTGCGCAATCAGGGGTTCGCCACGCCAGTTCAGCAACCCTTTGTCCTGACCACCCATACGTTGGCCGCGCCCGCCCGCCAGGAGCAGAATGGAGCAGGGTGGTAATTGTGAATTCGTGGTCATGGCAGGTCTCCATGGGAGCGGCGAAAAAACGGAGCGCTGTGATATAACACCGGGCTGTTTCTCCTACAACTGGACGAGCCTATGAAAGCCAAGGCTGATGTACCTTTCGCACCGCTGAACATTGCCGTGCTGACTGTCAGCGACACCCGCACACTGGAAACCGATACCTCGGGCCAGCTCTTTGTCGACCGCTTGACCGCTGCCGGTCATAACCTGGCAGCCCGGGTGTTGCTCAAAGATGACCTCTACAAAATTCGCGCGCAAGTCGCCAACTGGATTGCCGACGATGTCGTGCAGGTTGTGCTGATCACCGGCGGCACCGGTTTTACCGGACGTGATAGCACACCGGAAGCCGTCAGCTGCCTGCTGGACAAGCAGGTTGATGGATTTGGTGAATTGTTCCGACAGATCTCGGTTGCCGATATCGGCACTTCGACCGTTCAGTCCCGGACGTTGGCCGGTCTGGCCAATGGCACGCTGGTTTGCTGTTTGCCGGGCTCGACCAATGCCGTGCGCACCGGTTGGGACGGCATACTGGCCGAGCAACTGGACGCACGCCATCGCCCGTGCAATTTCGTGCCTCACTTGAAACAGGCAGCGCCTTGTGAATCCCGTGGGTAAGCCCGGCAAGACTGGCAGCCTGATGCCTGTCGAGGCGGCTTTGGCGCGCTTGCTGGAAATGGCCGAGGCTTCAAGGATTGTCGAGCGTGAACGCCTGCCGTTGGCGCAGGTACAGGGGCGTGTACTGGCTGAAGATCTGGTGTCGACCCTTGACCTGCCACCCTGGCCCAACAGTGCCATGGACGGTTAT
This sequence comes from Pseudomonas sp. A-R-19, assembly GCF_019956575.1. NCBI lineage: Bacteria > Pseudomonadati > Pseudomonadota > Gammaproteobacteria > Pseudomonadales > Pseudomonadaceae > Pseudomonas > Pseudomonas sp. A-R-19. The sequence goes on along the minus strand of NZ_JAHBDR010000047.1, from coordinate 69,441 downwards.
GCCTTGCGCATGGCGGACTGGACGGGAGAGCCGTTGGTGGTCAGTCAGAAGGTGTTTGCCGGCCAGGCCCCCGATCCGTTGCAGCCAGGCACCTGTGCGCGCATTTTCACCGGGGCACCTGTTCCCGCTGGTGCCGATTGCGTCGAGATGCAGGAAAACGCCGAGGTTCAGGCCGATGAGCGAGTACGTTTCACCGAAGCCTTGACCCAGGGCCAGAACATCCGCCCACAAGGCCAGGAAACCACCGTCGGCGAGCTGATTCTGCCAGCAGGTACGCGGCTGGGACCGATCGAGCAAGGATTGGCTGCCTCATTGGGGTGTGCTGAGCTGGAGGTGGTTCGCAAGGTGCGTGTGGCGGTGCTGTCTACCGGTGACGAATTGATTGAGCCGGGGCAGGCGCTGGGGCCGGGACAGATCTACAACAGCAACCGGGTGTTGTTGTGTAGCTGGTTGCAGCGTTTGGGGTGTGAGGTCGTCGACGCGGGCATTCTTCCGGACAATCTGCAAACCACTCGCTCCCGATTGGGTGAGCTGAAGGATGTCGACCTGATCCTCTCGACCGGTGGCGTATCGGTAGGAGAAGCCGATTTTCTGGGCATCGCCTTGCGTGGAGAGGGCGAATTGACGCTGTGGAAGCTCGCCATCAAACCCGGTAAACCGCTGACGTTCGGGCATTTCCGCGGTGTACCGGTGATTGGCTTGCCGGGCAATCCGGCATCGACCCTGGTGACTTTTGCCTTGTTGACCAGGCCCTATCTGTTGCGCCGTCAGGGTGTGCAAGACGTTGAGCCGCTGAAGGTGCAGGTGCCGGCAGGGTTTGACTGGCTCCAACCCGGCAATCGGCGTGAGTATTTGCGCGGAAGGCTGGAAAACGGCCGGGCGACGATCTACAGAAACCAGAGTTCCGGCGTACTGCGTAGCGCTGCCTGGGCTGATGGACTGGTAGAAGTCCTGGAAGGTCGCACGCTGGTTCAGGGCGATAGCGTTTTCTTCATTCCGCTGAGCGAAGTCTTGAGCTGATAATTTCAGCGGCCATGTCACACAGAACCCGGTTGATTGCACCGGGTTCTGTGTGGATGGCAACTCAATGTGCCAGAAGCAATGAAATAACCTGCTCGAAACGGCTATTGGCGATCCAGCCAAGGAGCCCGAGGATTACCGCTGTTCCTCCGGCGGAATAGGCAAGCCTGTGCTTGATGGTTTTGACGTCACCCCGGACTTCGTCCATGTCCCTGCGTATGCTCTTGAGGTGTGTTTCCAGCTCGGTGACGCGAGGATCCATATCAACTTCTCCCGTGGCTTTTGCGCTGTTGCTGCATTCAGCTCGATGGCCTGCTTTTTTATTATCCGTGTGCGGCAAGACCGAAATGGCCGGTGGTGCGAGGTGTTGGCATTGCATGGCACGTCCTTGTGATGTCCTGCAGCCCAAGGTCTACCAATTCAGATTTATGGTCAATTGAGCCGATTCCTCACGTTTTGTAAGAAAAATCCTGTTGTGTAGGGATCAAATCCTCGCGCCCGGAAATAATTCGTTTTCTTTCGACCTTTAGCGGCAGCTTCGCGGTCAACATCTCCCAGACGCCATTCATACCGGGAGTGAAGTAATGAGCGATCGCAAGGCGCTATTGATTCTGCATGGCAAGCAGGCGCTCAACGAGGCGGTTCGCGCCGCCGTCGAAAGCCGGCGTGAGCGAGGTTGGGAGCTGGCGGTTCGATTGACCTGGGAAGCCGGCGATGCGCAGAGGTTGGTGGGCGAGGCGTTGGCGGCTGGTTATCGACACATCATTGCCGGTGGCGGCGATGGCACCTTGCGCGATATCGCCGAAGCCATGGCGGAGCATTCGAAAAAGGCCAGCCTGGTGTTGATGCCGCTGGGAACCGCCAACGATTTTGCCCGTGCGGCAGGCGTCCCCCTGGAGCCCGGTCAGGCGCTGGAGCTGCTGGATACCGCGCCGACTGCCATTGATCTGGGGGAGGTTGATGGGCAGATATTCCTGAACATGGCGACCGGTGGGTTTGGCAGTCATGTCACGGCGAACACCCCGGAGGATCTGAAGAAAATCCTCGGCGGTGCGGCCTATCTGTTCACCGGTTTGTCGCGCTTCAACGAGCTGCATACCGCCTATGGTGAATTACACGGACCGGAATTTCACTGGAGCGGCGATCTGCTGGCGCTGGGCATCGGTAATGGCCGGCAGGCGGGTGGCGGGCGGGTGTTGTGCCCGCAGGCGCTGGTAGATGATGGTTTGCTGGATATCAGTATCTTGCCGGCACCGCAGGAGGTGGTCGGTACATTGAAAAACCTGCTCACCGAAGGCTTTGGTATCGAAAATATGTTTGTCCGTGCACGCCTGCCCTGGGTCGAGATCAGGGTCTCGGAAGGGCTTTACATCAACCTTGACGGTGAACCGCTGAAAGGCGACAACCTGCGCTTCTCGGTTCGCCCTGCGGCGTTACTCGTGCATCTGCCCGAGGATTCGCCGCTGTTACGGGCCAGTGAAATGCCTAGTCGTCAAGGCTGATGATTTGTTCGCGTACGGCAAACAGCACCAGGCCGGCCACATCGTAAATCTGCAGGCGCTTCATGATCTGCGAGCGGTGGGTTTCGACGGTCTTGACGCTCAGTCCAAGGCCGTTGGCGATCTCTCGGGTAGATTTTCCGCGAACGATCAACCGCAGGATTTCCAGCTGGCGCGCCGTCAGGTTGTGCGAGTCGGCAGGTTCGGGTTGGTGTTTCTGGTTTCGAGTCAGCGCCTGATTGATCACCGTGTGGGCAATGGCCGGGCTCAGGTAGCGCTCGTTGTTGCGCAAGGCCTCCAGCGCCTGCTCGAGTTCGGTTGCCGTGGTGTCCTTGAGCAGGTAGCCATGGGCCCCGGATTCCAGCGCCTGCATGATGAGGGCCGGATCGGTATGCATCGACAGGATCAGGACCTTGCTCTGCGGGCGCACCCGCTTGAGCTGCTGCAAGGCCTCGAGGCCGCCGGTCTGGCGCATCGAAATATCCAGCAGAACAATATCCGGGGACAGATGCTCGACCATTTCGAGCAACTGCGAGCCGTCATTGGCCTCGCCGATGACGGCATAGCCGGGCAGGTCCATTACCAGGGCGCGCACGCCAGCCCTGATCAGCGAGTGGTCATCCACTAGTAGTAAATTACAAGTCAATGCATAACCTTATTCGAACTGGCCCGTTCGAGCGCACGGGGCGCCCAGGGAAATAGAGCTTCGATTTGAGTGCCTTTGCCCGGCTCGCTGGTGACGCTCAGTGTGCCGCCCAGTTGATCGATCCGTTCCGACATCCCGGCCATACCGCGTTGTCCTTCGCGACCGGGGTCGGTTGCGGGTGCGAATCCCTGGCCGTCGTCGCTGATCTGCAGCTTCAGGCCTTGTGGCAGACGCTGCAGGCAGACCAGCAGGTTCTTGGCCTGGGCATGTCGCAAGATGTTGGTGACTGCTTCCTGGGTGATGCGGAACGCTGCCACCGCCATTTCCTCCGGTATGCCGGTCAGGCGCTGCTGGCATTCCAGGCTCCAGTGCACCGGGGTGTTGGCCAGGGTCTTGAGCAGGTGCGCGCGCAGACTGGCCTCCAGCCCGAGGCTGGCCAACTGCCGGGGATTGAGAATGGCGGATACGTCGCGAACTTTCGCCAGGGTTTCCTCCAGCGTGTCGCAGAGGACCGAGCATTGCCCCTGGAGTTCTTCGGGCATCCGGCGTTTGAGCCAGTCGCTTTGCAGTTTGGCGGCGGTCAGCAATTGACCGATGTCGTCGTGCAGTTCCCGGCTCAACCGGTGACGCTCGTTTTCCTGAACCTGCAGCAGCCGGTCGGCCAGTTCCTGGGGCTGGAATTTGATGGATTTGCGCGAGAGGTAGTACTGCACGGCAACACTGGTCAGCGCCGCAACGTCAAGCGCCAGCAATGACAGGGGCAACGGGATGGACAAGCCATAGGCCAGTAAACTGCCGAGCGTCGAGCAGGCGCATAGCAACAGCGTGAACGTGCGCGCATTTTCTCGGGAGGGTGGCCACTTGGCAATTGACTTGAGGCTGGCGTGCATAGCGGATGGAGCCAATGGATGTTCGCTGCGGGCTGACCGGTCATGCAGGCTGACAGGCCCCTGTTTTTTAATGTGGAGCGTCGACTTCAACGGGGTGTACTTTTTTGTTGGAGAGTTCAGCTCCGGACTGGAGCGAGCTGTGTCCGGCTGCAACCACACTGCCATTAATTGGCGCCAACTAACAGGCGGCATAGTAGCACTTAAGATACCGTTGGTCGCGTTTGTATATATGTCTGAAAGGTCAGGAATCCAGTCGTTTGGACGAGGGTTCCATAATGGGGCAAGTTGGTGTTGCCGGCGAAAATGCCGATTATCCCTGGGGGTGTTGTTGATACCAGGCAATGCCCTGGTCAGGGCAGGCGTGCAATTGCCGATGGGCAAAAGTGGTTGTTGAAAGATGTCGCTTATAGATATGAAATATTCATTTGCGACATGTGCGCACTCAAGTTACAGCGCGGTACAGATAACCCAATCACGCCACACGGCTTAGTTGAGTAAGTTCAGGCCTGCCGTTTCGAATAGGACACGAGGGTGAACGGTCTGGAATTGACCGGCGGTTGAAATCGGCTTTGCCCGACCTGAAAGGCAAAGGCTTCGATGAGGGTGACCTGCTCGCTGTCGTCGAGACTGAGTTGCCCGGTGGTCTGGTCGATGAGTTCGAGTTGCCAGGCAATCAGGGTCAGGCAGTCTTTCAGGGCGTTCAGCGCCTCGTCGTGCAGGCTCATGGTGTTCTGTGCGTGGTTCAGCAGGCCATATATATGCAGGGAGAATTCAGACACGGCCGCCAAGGCCAGGGCGTCAGCTTTGTTGGCCAGTTTGAGCAGTGTGCTGAGCAAGCAGTCGATGGCATCCTTGTCATTGCTGATCAGTTGCAGATGATTCAGGCATTCCTCGGTTTTAGCCAGGAGTGTTTCAGCCTCGAGGAGGAACTCCGGGAGCCGTCGGGCCCACTCTTTATGGTCGTTCGGCATACTTATCTCCACAACGTCATGTCAAATGAGGGGATGTCGTGTGTGTCGACGAGGGCGGTCGGGACCCCGGCATTGCCGAGTCGTCGGGTCAACGAGCTTCGGCTGGCCCGCAGGCAGGCTGGGGAACACGAGAGGGTGGTTGGCCACTTACTTGCGATCGCACACAAAAGCCTGACTCCGTTCATGCAATGAGAATGGCGTCACATTAATGGCTATTGGATATTGCGAATATCAGGTTGCACCTGATTGTTGATAGGGGAATCCCTTACGCAGCGGAACCTATCACGTGAACTGTGGTCGCGTGGCGCAGAAGTACGGCAGATGGAATCACAGCGCCAGTAAAGCATGATGTTAATATGACATCAATGCCTTGGCGTGGCATTTTAGAGGGGGTCAAGCTTCGGCCAAAACAGCCGATAACCTTCTTTAAGTGAATTCATCCGAACAAGACCAGGAGTCATTGATGGCCGGCATTCTCGACACAGTAGACCAACGCACGCAACTGGTGGGTGAGAATCGCCTGGAAATTCTCATGTTCCGGCTCGCCGGACGGCAATTGTTCGCGATCAACGTCTTTAAAGTGCAGGAAGTCTTGCAACTGCCAAAGTTGACGCTGATGCCGCAGCGCCATCCTTTTGTGTGCGGCGTGGTCAACCTGCGTGGCCAGACCTTGCCGGTGATCGACCTGTCCCAGGCCATTGGCATGCGCCCGCTGGTGCCGGGGCCTGGCAGCACGATTATCGTCACAGAGTACAACCGTTCGGTTCAGGCCTTCCTGGTCGGTGGCGTGGACCGGATCGTCAACATGAACTGGGAAGCCATCCTGCCGCCACCGACCAGTGCCGGCCGCCAGCATTACCTGACGGCCATCAGTAAAGTCGATGATCAACTGGTGGAAATCATCGACGTCGAAAAGGTCCTGGCCGAAATCGTCCCGTACAACGCCAAAGTCTCTCGCGAAAAGCTCGAAGATCCGGTGCTGGAACGTGCCCGTGGCCGTGAAGTGCTGCTGGTGGATGACTCGAACGTGGCCCTGGCGCAGTTGCGCGATACCCTGGGACAGTTGGGCGTGAAGATGCACATCGCCAGCGACGGGTTGAAGGCCTTGAACATGCTCAAGGGCTGGGCCGACACTGGCGTGGACATGACCGAAAAATTGCTGATGGTCTTCACCGATGCGGAAATGCCGGAAATGGATGGCTATCGCCTGACCACCGAAATTCGCAATGACCCGCGCCTGCGTGGCTTGTACGTGGTGCTGCACACCTCGTTGTCCGGCAGCTTCAACGACTCGATGGTGAAAAAGGTCGGCTGCGACAATTTCCTCTCCAAATTCCAGCCGGACAAACTCGTCGACGTGGTGCGCCAGCGCCTGATGCTGGACGAAGTACCGGCCTGAGCGGGTCCGCACAACTGTGGGAGTGGGGTGTGATGGTTCGATCGTGTCAGTCGCCGTCGATGTAAACCGATAGACCGCCTTCGCGAGCAAGCCCGCTCCCACATTAGATCAGCTATGCCCCCGGATTTGCCGGTCAACCCGCCTCCACTGTGGGAGCGGGCTTGCTCGCGAAGGCGGTGTATCTGTTGGCCAGGTTCTCGAAGCCCGCTCCCTTGGATCGTCAGACTTTGATTCGGCCTTCAAGCTCGTATAGGGTGGCGTTTTTACCTACCAGGGAGCTGGCCATGTTGCGTCTGAGCGCGCTGTATCGTTATCCGTTGAAGTCCGCCAGAGGCGAGACGCTGCAACAGATCGGTCTCGATAAACTCGGGCTGGACGGTGATCGCCGCTGGATGCTGGTGGATGAGGCCAGCGGTCGTTTCCTGACCCAGCGTGCGGTGGCGCAGATGAGCCAGTTGTCAGCGTTGTGGAATGCCGAAGGTGGCTTGACCCTCAACGCGCCCGGCCATTCGCCGATCGACATTGCCTTGCCTGGTAACGATGCAGAGTTGCGTGGCGTGACCATCTGGCGCGATACCTTGCGAGTCCCCGATGCAGGCGATGAAGCAGGGGCCTGGGTCAGCCAGTTCATTGGCAAGCCGACACGTCTGGTGCAAGTGCCGCTTGATCGGGCGCGGATGACCGAGGCCGGGTACGGCAAGGATGACGATCAGGTGGCGTTCGCCGATGGCTATCCGCTGTTGCTGATTGGCCAGGCCTCCCTCGAAGACCTGTCGCAACGGGTTGGACGCCCGTTGGAGATGCTGCGTTTCCGGCCGAACCTGGTGATCGAAGGCAGCGAAGCCTTCGCCGAAGACGGCTGGAAGCGCATCCGCATCGGCGAGGTCGAGTTCCGCGTGGTCAAGTCGTGTTCACGTTGCATCCTGACCACCATCGACCCGCAAACCGGGGAGCGTAGCGACGATCGCGAACCCTTGGCCACCTTGCAGAAGTACCGCGCCCAGGCCGACGGCGCCATGTTCGGCCAGAACCTGGTCAATGACGGCAACGGTCGACTCGAAGTCGGTATGCCGGTGGAGATCCTCGAGTAATTTTGCGCAGAATAAAAAATGCCCGTGTCTGACAACACGGGCATTTTTATTGCGGCGACTTTTTTTGGAAGAGGCCGCGCAGGTTTAGCCGCGGTATTCGCACAGGTAGGCAGTGTCGACGGCGACTTTCAGTTGGAACTTGCTGTTGGCCGGCACGTTGAACTGGCTGCCGGCGGCGAAGGTTTCCCAGTCGCTGCTGTCTGGCAGTTTGACGGTCAATGCGCCGCTGACCACGTGCATGATTTCACGCTGGCTGGTGCCGAATTCGTATTCGCCCGGAGCCATGACGCCGATGGTCGCTGGACCTTCTGCGGTGCCAAAGGCGATCGACTTGACGGTGCCGTCGAAGTACTCGTTGACTTTAAACATGGGCGATTCCTCGAAAAGGGCTAAAAAGGGCCGGCCAGTATGCACAAGGCCCTTGGTGTCGTCACCTGTCTAAAGCGGAAGAACCAGCGGCAGCAGGCGTGCGGTATTGCGCGCATCTTCCAGTGCCCGGTGTTGCTGGCCCGTGAACTGCAGGCCGGCCAGTTGCAGGGCGCCGTTGAGCCCCAGCGGGCGTTCCAGGCGTCGGGCCTTGGCAAAGCGCTGTTTGAGGTTCATGTGCGGCACGGTGGCCAGCACGCTGGCGAGTCCCAGGCGCTGCCATTCCTGAAGCAGTTGTTTACGATCGTAATCGCCCCAGCTGGCCCAGCCTTCAAGTCGCGTGTGGTGTTGGCCGAGCCAGCGTTCAAACGCCGGCCAGACTTCGCCCAGCGGTTGCGCGGCATCGATGTTGGCTTGGGTGATGTGTGTCAGCTCGCGGCAAAACGACGTCAGCAACGGCCGCCGCAACGGGCGGACGAAGCGCTGGAACTGGTCCAGTTCGCGTCCCTTGCGATCCACCAGGGTGGCGCCGATTTCAATGATTTCCATATCCGTTACGGGCCATCCCCCTTCATCGGTGGTGGCCTCCAGATCAATGACCAGCCAATGAGGCATTGCAGGTTTCCTGGTATCCGCGTCCTGTAGGGTTTGAGCGTAGCCAAACCCGGAGGTTCCGCCTAGCGGCTTATTCGACCTCCAACAGAATCTGCCGGTTTTTTACCTGATCCCCGACTTTGACTTGCAGGCGTTTGAGCACACCGTCGATGCCCGATTTCAACGGGTGCTCCATTTTCATCGCCTCCAGTACTACCAGCAACTGGCCCTTGCTCACGGGGCTGCCTTCATTGACCAGGACGTCGACAATCGCCCCGTCCATCGGTGCCTTGAGGGTGCCGGAGCTGACACTGGCCTGGCTGGAAACCTGCGCCTGAGTGCGATCCGCAAACTGCAAGCTGCCCGGACGGGTAAACAGCCAGAGTTGCCCGGCCTCCAGGCGATAGGCGTGGCGCTGGCGGATACCATCGATTTCGAGGGAAACCCTGCGCCCGTCGCTGTGAAGGCCCTTCAGTTCGAGGTTGTGCCCGGCGACCTGAATGCGCAACGGCTCGCCCGGGATTGCCTGCAACGTCACCATCCAGTCCTGATCCTCAAGGCCGATGCGATAGTGCAGCGGCACGCTGGCGTTGTTGCGCCAACCGCAAAGCGGGGCCGGATGGGCCTGCGCTGAAGCCTGATAGAAGAGGGCGGCGGCAATGGCCAGGTGGTGCGCAGCGGGGGCGTGGGGGTGCAGGCAGGCATGCCCGGAAAAATGCTGTGCGATGAACCCGGTACTGAATTCACCGCAGGCGAACTGCGGGTGCTCCAGCAGGCTGGCGAGCAAGCGCTGATTGCTTTGCACGCCCAACAGCACGCTGTCTTGAACCGCCCGCAGCAGTTTGCGTCGGGCTTCCTCGCGGGTGGCGCCGTGGGCGATGAGCTTGCCGAGCATCGGGTCGTAGAAGGGACTGATGACCTGGCCTTCGATCAAGCCATGGTCGATTCGAATGCCGTCCTGCAATGCCGGTTCCCAGGCCATGACGCGCCCGGTTTGCGGCAGGAAACCCTGAGCCGGATCTTCGGCATACAGGCGCACTTCCATGGCGTGCCCGTGCAGTTGCACCTGTTCCTGGCGCAATGGCAGCGGCTGCCCTTCGGCGATGTTCAACTGCCAGGCCACCAGGTCCAGCCCGGTGATCAATTCGGTCACCGGGTGTTCCACTTGCAGGCGGGTGTTCATCTCCAGGAAGTAAAACTGGCCCCGGGCATCCAGCAAAAACTCCACGGTGCCCGCGCCGATGTACTGCACCGCCCGCCCGGCCTTGAGCGCCGCTTCGCCCATGGCTTGGCGCAGTTCAGGCGTCATCACCGGGCAGGGGGCCTCTTCGATGACTTTCTGATGTCGGCGCTGCACCGAGCAATCGCGCTCGCCGAGGTAAATCAGGTTGCCATGCCGGTCACCGAACAGTTGGATCTCGACGTGACGGGGTTCGATCAGTGCCTGTTCAAGAATCAGTTCGCCGCTGCCAAAACCGTTCAAGGCTTCGGAGCGCGCGGTGCGAATCTGTTCCAGCAAGTCGCCGGCGTCGTGTACCAGGCGCATGCCGCGTCCACCGCCGCCAGCGCTGGCCTTGATCATCAACGGATAGCCGATGCGCTCGGCTTCGCGGCTCAGGGTCGCGTCGTCCTGCTTGGCGCCTTGATAACCGTTGATGCAGGGCACACCGGCTTCGAGCATGGCGATCTTCGACAGGCGCTTGCTGCCCATCAGTTCGATGGCCTCGGGGCTGGGGCCGATGAAGGTGATGCCGGCGTCCCGGCAGGCGATGGCAAACCCGGCGTTTTCCGAGAGGAAGCCGTAGCCCGGGTGGATGGCATCCGCGCCGGTGCGCCGGGCGGCGTCGAGGATGGCCAGGATGTTCAGATAAGACTGTTGCACCGCGGCCGGGCCGATGTTGACGGCTTCGTCGGCCATCCGCACGTGCAGGGCATCGGCGTCGGCATCGCTGAACACGGCGACGGTGCGATAGCCCAGTGCCTGGGCCGTGCGCTGGATGCGGCAGGCGATTTCACCGCGGTTGGCGATGAGGATTTTTTTGAGTCCGGGCATGGGTTGTTCCCTTGGTTTTGCGATGTCTGTTCGGGCCTCTTCGCGAGCAAGCCCGCTCCCACAGGGGAATGCATTTCAAATGTGGGAGCGGGCTTGCTCGCGAAGCTTTTCAGGGGGCCCACCCCGGTTTGCGTTTTTGCACGAAGGCCATCGTTCCCTCGATGCCTTCGGCTCCAGTCACCGCTTCGCTGAACCATTGCGCCGCTTGATCAAGCAACTCATCCGGCGGTTGTCCGGCACTGGCCAGCAAGAGTTTCTTGGTCATCGCATTCGCCTCGGGTGCACAACACAACACATGGGCCAAGACCTCATCGAGACGCTCGGCCAGGGCCTGTGGATCATGCTCGACAAAATGCACCAGCCCCATGCGGCGCGCCTGGGTACCATCAAAACGCGCTGCCGTCAGGGCCAGGCGCCGGGTCTGGGTCAGGCCGATGCGTTGCACCACGAACGGTACGATCTGTGCCGGCAACAGGCCGAGGCTGGTTTCCGGCAGGCCGAATTGCGCCTGGTGATCGGCCAGGGCGATATCGCTGACACAGGCCAGGCCGAAACCGCCGCCGAGCACTGCACCTTGCAGTACGGTAATTACCACTTGTGGCGCCTGTTGCACCTCTTGCAGGAGCGCACCGAACACTCGATTCGTGTCGCGGTGTGCGCTCGCGCCCTGAGCACGGGCACTGGCCATATCCTTGATGTCACCGCCGGCACAGAAGTGCCCACCGACGCCGCCGATCACCAGGGCGCGAACCCCTGGTCTATCGCGTACCGCGGCCAGCACCGAGCGCAGTTCGGCGACCATCTGCAAGCTCATCGCATTGCGGCATTCCGGACGGTTGAGGGTGATGTGCAACACGCCGTTGTGCAGTTCCAGCAACAAGGTCTGGCAAACCGGCAGGCTGCTCATTTCTTTTTCCCCGGCAAAATGCCCATCAGTTTGCAGATGATTCCCAGCATGATTTCGTCGGCGCCGCCGCCAATCGACACCAGCCGTACGTCACGGTAGGCACGGGCCACCGGGTTGTCCCACATGAAGCCCATGCCGCCCCAATACTGCAGGCAACTGTCGCTGACTTCGCGGCCCAGGCGCCCGGCCTTGAGCTTGGCCATCGACGCCAGGCGCGTGACGTCCTGGCCCTTGATGTATTGCTCGGTGGCCTGATAGACCAGCGCCCGCAGGCATTCGATTTCGGTCTGCAGTTCAGCCAGGCGGAAGTGGATCACCTGATTGTCGATCAGCGCGTTACCGAAGGTCTTGCGCTCCTTGCAGTATTCGATGGTGCTGTCGACGCAATACTCCAGGCCCTTGATCATGTTGGCCGCGCCGAACAGGCGTTCCTCCTGGAACTGCAACATCTGCATCATGAACCCCGCGCCTTCATGGCCGATGCGGTTGCGCTGCGGCACGCGCACATTGTCGAAAAACACCTGGGCGGTTTCCGAACTGCGCATGCCGAGCTTGTCCAGGTGCGAGCTCAGGCTAATGCCCGGAGTCTTCATCGGCACCATGATCAGCGACTTGTTGATGTGCGGTTTGTCGTCCGAGGTGTTGGCCAGCAGGCAGATGAAGTCGGCGCTCGGCGAGTTGGTGATCCACATCTTGCTGCCGTTGATCACGTAGTCGTCGCCGTCTTTGCGTGCGGTGGTTTTCAGCCCGGCGACGTCGGAGCCGGCGCCGACTTCGGAGACGCCGATGCAGCCGACCTGATCGCCACTGATGGCCGGGCGCAGGAATTCGTCGCGCAGTTCATCGGAGCCGAAGCGTGCCAGTGCCGGGGTGCACATGTCGGTCTGCACGCCGATGGACATCGGGATGCCGCCGCAATGGATGGTGCCGAACTCTTCGGCGGCGACGATCGAGTAGCTGTAGTCGAGCCCCATGCCGCCGAATTTTTCCGGCTTGGAAATGCCCAGCAAGCCGAGGTCGCCGGCCTTGCGGAAGATGTCGTGGATGGGGAAGCGTCCGGCCTTTTCCCACTCCTCGACGTAAGGGTTGATGTCGTGCTCGACGAATTGACGCACGGTGCGGCGCAGTGCTTCGTGTTCCTGGGTGAAAATCATTTTTATTGTTCTCCTTGAGCCGGCCTAGAACCGGGCTACGCCAAAACTGTTGGCTTGCAATGGCCGCACCTCGGCCTCGTGACAGACGTCCAGCAAGTAACCCAGCAAGGTCCTTGTATCGCGCGGGTCGATCAAGCCGTCGTCCCACAGGTTGGCGCTGCCGTAGAGCGCCGTGGACTGGCTGTCGAGTTTTTGCGCGGTGACCTGTTCGAGCATGTCGAGCATTTTCGGATCGGGCACCAGGCCGTCCTTGGCCTGTTTGGCTTCGGTGACGATACGCAGCACTTTGCCCGCTTGCGCGCCGCCCATCACGGCGGTGCGGCTGTTGGGCCAGGCGAAGATGAAGCGCGGGTCGAGGCCACGTCCGCACATCGCATAGTTGCCAGCACCGTAGGAGCCACCGACGACGATGGTCAGCTTCGGTACCCGGGCGTTGGCCACCGCTTGAATCATCTTCGCGCCGTGTTTGATCACACCTTGCTGTTCCGATTCGGTGCCGACCATGAACCCGGTGGTGTTGTGGAAAAACAGCAGCGGCGTCTGGCTCTGGTCGCACAGCTGGATGAACTGCGCGGCCTTGCTCGCGCCTTTTGGCGTGATCGGGCCGTTGTTGCCGATGAAGCCACAGGCGCGGCCCTGAATTTTCAGGTGACCGCAGACGGTTTGCTGATCGAACTCGCCCTTGAATTCAAGAAAGTTCGAAGCGTCGGCAATCCGCGCGATGATCTCGCGCACGTCGTAGGGTTTTTTCGGGTCATCCGGGATCAGGCCGAGCAGTTCGTCGATGGGGTAGAGCGGTTCGTCCCAACGCCGTTCGGGGCGTTGCGGCAGCTGTTCGTTCCACGGCAGCAAAGCGACGATCTCGCGTACCTGGCGCACACCGTCGGCGTCGTTTTCAGCCAGGTATTCGGCGGTGCCGGCGGTTTGTGCGTGCATCTCGGCGCCGCCCAGTTCTTCATCGGTGGCGACTTCGCCGGTGGCGGCCTTGAGCAGTGGGGGGCCTGCGAGAAACAGTTTGGCCTTGCCACGCACTACCACCACGTAATCCGACAGCCCCGGCTGATAGGCACCGCCCGCCGTGGCCGAGCCGTGCACCACGGTGACTTGCGGCAAACCCATGGCCGACATCCGCGCCTGATTGGCAAAGCTGCGCGCGCCTTCGACGAAAATCTCCGCCGCGTAGTTGAGGTTGGCGCCACCGCTTTCGGCCAGGGTGATCACCGGCAGTTTGTTTTCCATGGCGATCTGTTGCAGGCGCAGGGATTTTTTCAAACCGCTGGGGGAAATGGTCCCGCCCTTGATGGCACTGTTGTTCGCCACCACCAGCACGCGCACGCCGGACACGTAGCCGATGCCGGCGATCAAGCCACCACCGGCGGAGCTGCCGTCCTTGTCGTCGTGCAGCTTGTAGCCGGCCAGGCTGGCTAGCTCGAGAAACGGCGCGCCGGGGTCGAGCAGTAGATTCAGACGCTCGCGGGGCAGTAACTGACCGCGCTTTTCGAATTTTGATTTGGCTTCGGCCGCCTTGTTCAGCAAGTTCTGTTCGAGCGCGCGAACTTGCTCGATGGCGTTCAGCATCGCCGCGCGGTTCTGGGCGTACTGCTCGCTGTGGGGATCGAGTAACGACTGAATCACTGGCATGGATTATTCCTTGTCCTTCAGTACGTCGGGTATGTAGGCGCGATGGAACCCGTTGTACGACTCGCTGTTGGTCGCCTTGTGGATCGGCCAGGCGCGCCCGCCGAGGCTGGCGGCGCCGTCGATGCGCAGGGTGCTGCCGCTGACGAACGCCGCTGCCGGGCTGAGCAGGAAAACAATCGCCGCGCTGACTTCCGATTCGCTGCCGATGCGCTTGAGCGGCACGTGTTCACGCAGGGTCGGGATCACGGCCTTGAAGGCGCCTTCGTAGGTGTCCATGCCGCTGGAGGCAATCCAGCCCGGCGCCACGGCGTTGACCCGCACTCCGGCATGACCCCATTCGTACGCGGCAGTCTTGGTCAGGTTGTCCATGCCCGAACGTGCCGCGCCGGAGTGACCCATGCCGGGCATGCCACCCCACATGTCGGCGAGCATGTTGACGATGGCACCGCCGTGCTTGCTCATGGACTGGTTGAAGACTTCCCGGGCCATCAGGAAACCGCCCACCAGATTGGTGCGCATCACGGTTTCGAAACCCTTCTGGTTGATCGAGGCCAAGGGCGAGGGGTATTGCCCGCCCGCATTGTTGACCAGGCCGTGAATGGGGCCAAACTTGCGGATCAGCTCACTGACCAGATGCGTCACGGCTTCTTCCTCGCGGATGTCGCACACCGCCCAATCGGCCTTGCCGCCGTCGTCGGCGATCTCCGCCGCAACGGTTTTGAGCTTGTCGGCCTTGCGCCCGACCAGCAGCACATGGGCGCCGAGGGCCGCCAGTTCGTGGGCGGTGCAGCGGCCGATGCCACTGCCGCCACCGGTGACGATGATGTTTTGGCCGGCAAACAAATCGGCTTTGAAAATCGAGTCGTAGGCCATGGCGGCAATCCTCTAGTTGAACTGGTCGGCGATGCGCTGCGGCACCGGAATCTGGATTTCCAGCAGTTGCTGGGCGAAGGCTTTGCCTTGCGGATCGATTCGCAGGCTGGCGACACCGCCGCCGCCGAGGGCGTTTTCCAGCAGGAAATTCAGGCTGTGGCTGGCGGGCAAGTACCAGCGCTCGACTCGCCCGTGGATGGGATCGAGGACGTGGCCCATCCAGTCGACGATCACTTCCGGGGTCAAGGCTTCGGCGATCCAGGGCAGGAATTCGGGCGCGCGGGCCATGACGCCGATGTTGCTGTGGTTGCCCTTGTCACCGGAACGGGCGACCGCCAGTTTGACCAGGGCCACGCTGGCGTCGGCCAGGCCAGCCGGTTTTGGTGGAGTGAGCGGGGCTGGCAGGTCCAGCGGGTCGAGGACATCGAGGGCGGGCAGGGCACACCGGTGGCGCTGGCCCATGCAATCAATGTCCAGCGTGCAGGCGGTTTTGTCGATGAGGAACGAGAACAGCCGGATCAGTGGATACACCGTCGGCCGGCCCCCGACAATGCCGGTCAGCCCCGGTGCCATGCCGGTGGCGGCCTGGGCAATTTCCCGGGAGAACACGATCAATGCGCGCTTGTCCGGATGGCGCACCGCGAGTTTGATCACCACTTCGCGGCTGTCCTGGCGCTGGCCGTGGGGGCCGTAGGTGGCCTCGCTGCCCAGCAACTCGATATTCACGTCGCTATAGGGTGCCCAGCCGCGCTGGCGGAACATTTCCGAGGTCTTGTTGATGATCGCAGCGCTGACCCGCCGCGCCTTGTCGACGGCATCGATGCCGGCAATCAGGCAACTGGCGGTGCAGCGAAAACCATCGGGGTACGTGGCGCTGACCTTGTACTGAGCGGTCGGCGGCAGGCCTTTGGCGCCGTGCACCTGCACCGCGTTCTTGCCTTGCTGCAGCAGTTTGACCTGAGTGAAATCGCACACCACGTCGGGCAGCAGGTACGCCCGCGGGTCACCGATTTCATACAACATCTGTTCGCCCACCGTCAGCGGCGTGACCAGCCCGCCGGTCCCTTCGGGTTTGCTGACGATGAACTGGCTGTCGGCGCTGACTTCGACGATGGGAAAGCCGATGTGTTCGTAGTCGGGGACGTCGCGCCAGTCAGTGAAATTGCCGCCGGTGCACTGGGCGCCGCATTCGATGATGTGCCCGGCCAACGCGGCCTGGGCGAGCTTGTCGTAGTCGTGCCACGACCAGCCGAACTCATGCACCAATGCAGCGCTGACCACCGCACTGTCGACCACGCGCCCGGTGATCACGATGTCTGCCCCCAGGCGCAAGGCTTCGACGATGCCGGGTGCGCCGAGGTAGGCATTGGTCGAGACGCACATCGCTGGCAGGGGCGCGCCGCTGAACATTTCATGAATGCCCAGGTTGCCCAGCTGTTTGAATTGCGGTTGCAGGTCATCACCCAGCAGCACGGCGATCTTCAGCGCCACCCCGGCTTTGTCGCAGGCCGCTTGCAGGGCGGCGGCGCACGCTTGGGGATTGACCCCGCCAGCATTGCTGATAACCCGGATGTTGTGCTGCGCGAGTTGCGGCAGCAAGGGCGCGAGCACTTCGATGAAATCGCCCGCGTAGCCGGCCTGGGGATCTTTCATCCGTGCGCCGGCCATGATCGACAGGGTGATCTCGGCCAGGTAATCGAAGACCAGATAGTCCAGATCCCCATGTTCCACCAGTTGCGCGGCAGCGGTCGAGGTATCGCCCCAGAAGGCGCTGGCGCAACCGATGCGAATTGTTTTTGGCGCAGTCCGTTCCATAGCCACCTCCAACCGAAGTGCATCGACATTACCAAGCAAGCGCTTGGTTTGTAAATGACTTGGTTATCTTCTGCCCAAGCGCTTGCTTGGTTGCATCCATGAGCTTAAATTGCCCGCGCAACCCCGCTGTTTTCGGGGGGGATCGGCGTTATTGATTGATCGACTGTAGGAGAGAACGGGTGGACGAGCAAAAAGCCCTGAGGGTCATGCGCGAATTGGTGGACGACGGCCAATTGACCGATCCGGACAGCGCCCGGGGCAAGCTGCTGCAAGTGGCGGCCCACCTGTTCCGCAATAAAGGCTATGAGCGCACGACCGTGCGCGACCTGGCCGGGGCCGTGGGCATTCAGTCCGGGAGTATTTTCCATCACTTCAAAAGCAAGGACGAAATCCTGCGCGCCGTGATGGAAGAAACCATCCGCTACAACACCGCGTTGATGCGTGCGGCCATCGCCGAGGCCGGCAATGTGCGCGAGCGGGTGCTGGCGCTGATCCGCTGTGAATTGCAGTCGATCATGGGCGGCAGCGGCGAGGCCATGGCGGTGCTGGTCTACGAATGGCGCTCGCTGTCCGAAGACGGCCAGGCCAAGGTCCTGGCGCTGCGCGATGTCTACGAAGACATCTGGCTGCAAGTACTGGGCGAAGCCAAGGCCGCCGGGTTTATCCGCGGTGATGTGTTCATTACCCGACGCTTCCTGACCGGTGCATTGTCCTGGACCACCACCTGGTTTCGCGCCGGCGGTAGCATGAGCCTTGATCAGTTGGCCGATGAAGCGTTGATTCTGGTGCTGGAAGACCGGCAATAAGCTTGTATTGGCCAGCATTAAACTGGCTAACTGGACAAAAGCGCCTAGCTTGAAGGCATTGATGCCGTTTTACTGGGGAGTGGGGTTGTTTTGATGGGTTCGCCAATTCGGATGGCCTCGCGGCTTTTGCTGGCGATGCTTGCGGTGTCAGCGATGGTGCCGTCCCAGGCTGCGCAACAGGTGCGCATTGGTGCCGCGCACTTTCCGCCCTACACCGTGCGCCCGGAATCCGGGGCGGACACCGGGTTGCTGCCGCAACTGGTCGAAGCCCTGAACGCATCGCAAAGTGACTACCAGTTTGTCCTGGTGCCCACGTCCATACCCCGGCGCTTCGGTGACTTCAAGCAGGGCCGGATCGACATGGCCATCTTCGAAAATCCTGCCTGGGGTTGGGAAGACATTCCCCATACAGCCGTCGACATGGGGCTGGAAGACGCCGAGATTTTTGTCGCGCAACGCTTGCCCGACCGGCAGCAAAGCTATTTTGCCGACTTGAGCGGCAAGCGCCTGGCACTGTTCAGCGGCTATCACTACGAGTTCGCCAACTTCAACGCCGAGCCGCAGTACCTGACGAAAAACTACAACGCCACGCTGACCTATTCCCATGACAGTAATCTGCTGATGGTGTTGCGCGGGCGGGCCGACATCGCCCTGGTTACGCGCTCTTATCTGAACGACTACTTTTTGCGCAATCTGAAAGTCGCCAACGAGTTACTGGTGTCCGATCGCATCGATCAGATCTATCACCACTACGCCATTGTGCGTCCGGCCGCGCCCATCAGTGGTGAAGCCTTCGGCAAGTTGTTGCAAGGCTTGCGGGACAACGGCCAGATGCTGAGGATTTTCGATCCGTACAAGATTGCGGTGGTGCCTGTCCCGCACAGCGAATCGGCGCCACAAGTCGCCAATTGACGGACTTTGCCTAAATTTCCCATCGTGGCTCACGTCACCTCGTTGAACTGTCGACGATTATCGTGAGCCCGCCCCATGTCCAATCTGAATGACCTGACGGCCCTGTGCCTGCCCAATGGCAGTCGTCTTGCTGCTGATGAAAGCGAAAGCCGCCTGAGCCTCAGTCTGGAGGGGCAACCGTTGCTCACCCTGCGGCTGGTTCGTGGCCCCGAGTTGCACGTGCACCTGCAAGAGCGATTCAACCGCCCTGAAGGACAGGCGTTGTGGGCGGCCTGTTACTGGTTGTTTTCCCGCGACCCGGACTGTCAGCGCCTGGTCTGGCAGCTGCAGGACGTGCCAACCGAAGTCGTGTTGAGCGGCTTGCTGGTCTCGACTTCCGTCAGCGGCCAGTATCACTGCGAGCGCACTTTGTTCTGGCAGTTGCCGCAGCCGTGGCTGGGGCACTCCCTGACCGGCAGTTATCCGCAGCAAATGGTGATCACCGGCGGCAAGCGTCATCCGTTGCGACCGGTCAAGCCCCGGGGTGAAGTGTATCGACGCTTCGATGCGCGGCTGGGGGCCTGGGTTTCTTTGCGTACGCTGGAAATCGAGCAAGACCTGGCGCGCTTCAATTGCTGGCAGAACAGCCCGCGTGTCGCCAGTTTCTGGCAGGAGGAGGGCGGCCTCGAACAGCATCGCGAGTACCTGGGCAAACTCGAGGCCGACCCGCACACCCTGACGCTGATCGGTTGTTTCGACGATCAACCGTTTGCTTACTTCGAAGCCTACTGGGCCAAGGAAGATCGCATCGCGCCGTTCTACGCGACCGGCGATTACGACCGTGGCATCCACATGCTGGTGGGCGAGGAAAACCATCGTGGTCCGCACAAGGTGGCGAGCTGGTTATCGGCGCTGGTGCACTACCTGTTTCTCGATGATCCGCGTACGCAGCGCGTGGTTGCCGAACCTCGGGCCGATAACGCGAAGATGATCGGGTACATGCAGAACCAGTGCTTTCACTGCGAGAAAGAGTTCGACTTCCCGCACAAGCGCGCGGCTTTGATGATGTTGGGGCGGGAGCGGTTTTTTGATCGTTGTGAGTTGGCGTGATGTTTGAGGCTCAAGATTCGTTGCGGTCTTGAGTCAGCCTTCGCGAGCAAGCCCGCTCCCACATTTGAAATGCATTCCCTTGTGGGAGCGGGCTTGCTCGCGAAGGGAGCTCCGCCGATTTCAGATCTTACTGGCGGGCAGCCATATCTCCACGATTGCCCGACACCTTGCGGCAGTGCACCAGCGCATCGCGGATCATGAAGTTCACCAGGGTCGGCGATACACCGAGCTCCTTGGCGATGTCTTTTTGCGGTACGCCGTGCAGGCGATACATCTCGAAGGCATAGCGGGTGCGACTCGGTAACTCGGTCAACGCGTCGGCGATGTGCTCCAGCGTCGAGAAATTGATATGCGACGTTTCCGGTGACGCACCCTGGATCACCACATTCAACCCTTCTTCTTCAGGACCGGAATACTTCTGCTCCAGCGCCTGCTTGCGGTAGTGGTCGATCGCCAGGTTGCGCACGATCTGGAACAGGTAGCTGAGCTGAGCCTTGATCGAGCTGGTGATGGGCGGGGCCGATTGCAGCCGGAAGAACGCGTCCTGCACAACATCCTCGGCGCGTGAACGGCAACCGGTAATTCGGGCTGCGATCTTCACCAGAATCAGTCGATTGTCGACGAATGCCTGAAGTAGCGGTGTATCGCACCTGCTTGTGGACACTGGTTCCATCATGGAAATCACCCTGCTGCCAAAAGGTTAGTGGGACGGGGGATAAACCGGGGGGCCGTCCTGCACAATCGAGCGACAAATTAGGCTTAATGATAATGATTGTCAAATGAGAAAAAGAACTAATGCGCTATAAAAGTGCAGAGTGAGAGCTGCGACACGCTGACGCACCACAGCCCGCTTGGTGTTCCAGCCTGGCGACTAATTATTTCCAGACGTCATCCGTTCTCATTGGTGAATTGCACAGCGCAACCTTCATCACCCTGTAGGAGCGAGCTCGCTCGCGATGGTCGTCAACGATGACGATGGGCGCCTGACACCCCGCGGTGTTCTCCGGATTTTCGCGAGCAGGCTCGCTCCTACCAAGCCGAAATCAGGCAGGAAACCTCATGACCGACGCGTTCGAACTCCCCAGCACAATGGTCCAAGCCCTTCAGCGCCGAGCGGCCCTGACGCCGGATCGGGTGGCCTTGCGCTTTCTCGCCGAGACCCCGGATCAGGCTGTGGTGCTCACCTATCGCGAGCTGGATCTGCGGGCGCGGACGATTGCCCGCGCATTGCAGGCTCAAGCGGATATTGGCGACCGTGCCGTATTGCTGTTCCCCAGCGGCCCGGATTACGTCGCGGCATTCTTCGGTTGCCTGTACGCCGGGGTGATCGCGGTGCCGGCCTATCCGCCGGAGTCGACGCGCCGTCATCATCAGGAGCGGCTGTTGTCGATCATCAGCGATGCCCAGCCGCGCTTGCTGCTGACCCGTGCCGGCCTGCGCGACGCCTTGCTGCAAATCGAAGGGGCGCCACCGTTGCTGTGTGTCGATACCCTTGACGCTGCGCTGGCCGAGCGCTGGGTCGCGGCGGATTTGCAGAACGATCACATCGCCTTCCTGCAATACACCTCCGGCTCCACCGCGCTGCCCAAAGGCGTGCAGGTCAGCCACGGCAACCTGGTGGCCAACGAGCTGTTGATTCGCCACGGTTTCGGCATCGATCTGAACCCCGACGACGTGATCGTCAGCTGGCTGCCGCTGTACCACGACATGGGCCTGATCGGTGGCCTGCTGCAGCCGATTTTCAGCGGCGTGCCTTGCGTATTGATGTCGCCGGCGTACTTCCTTGGCCGGCCGTTGCGCTGGCTGGAGGCGATCAGCGAATACGGCGGCACCATCAGCGGCGGGCCGGATTTTGCCTATCGCCTGTGCAGCGAGCGGGTCAGCGAATCGGCCCTGGAACGGCTTGACCTGAGTGGCTGGCGCGTGGCGTATTCCGGTTCCGAACCGATTCGCCTCGACACCCTGGAACGCTTCGCCGAGAAGTTCGCGACCTGCGGCTTCACCGCGGACAACTTCATGGCCTCCTACGGTCTGGCCGAAGCCACGCTGTTCGTGGCCGGTACAGCCCGTGGCCAAGGCATTGGCAATCTGCGGGTGGACGATCTGGCCCTTACGCAAAACCGCGCCGAACCGGGCGAAGGCAGCCCGATCATGAGTTGCGGCGTCAGCCAGCCTGAACACGCCGTGCTGATTGTCGATCCGGCGTCGCTCACTGCGATGGGCGACAACGCAGTCGGGGAAGTCTGGGCCGCAGGGCCGAGCATCGCCCACGGCTACTGGCGCAACCCTGAAGCCTCCGCCAAGACCTTCGTCCAGCATGCCGGCCAGACCTGGCTGCGCACCGGTGACCTGGGCTTCATGCGCAACGGCGAGCTGTTCATCACCGGTCGCTTGAAAGACATGCTGATCGTGCGCGGGCACAACCTGTACCCACAAGACATCGAGCAGACCGTCGAACGTGAAGTGGAGGTGGTGCGCAAAGGGCGCGTCGCCGCGTTCGCCGTCAACGTGGACGGTCAGGAAGGCATCGGCATCGCCGCGGAAATCAGCCGCAGCGTGCAGAAAATCCTGCCGCCCGAAGCGTTGATCAAAGCCATCCGCCAGGCCGTTGCCGAGGCGTATCAGGAAGCACCGAGCGTGGTGGTGCTGCTCAATCCGGGCGCTATGCCGAAGACCTCCAGCGGCAAACTGCAACGCTCGGCGTGCCGCAATCGCCTGGTGGACGGTAGCCTCGACAGCTATGCGGTGTTCCCGCCGGCCAGCTCCGAAAGCGCAGGTCAGATCGAGTCGGGCTCGGAACTGCAAAGCCTGATCGGCCGGATCTGGTGCGAGCAGTTGCAGGTCAAGCAGGTGGGCGCCGACGATCACTTCTTCCTGCTTGGCGGCAACTCCATTGCAGCCACGCAAGTGGTCGCGCGTCTGCGTGAAGAACTGGGGCTGGAGCTGAACCTGCGCCTGCTCTTCGAAGCGCCGACCCTGGCGGCTTTCGCCGATGGAGTGGCCCGCCAGCAACAGGACGGTGGCCTGGCGCAGGGCGCGATCACTGCGCTGTCGCGCCAGCAACCGATGCCGCAATCGCTGGCACAAAACCGTCTGTGGATCACCTGGCAACTCGACCCGCAGAGCAGTGCCTACAACATTCCAGGTGGCTTGCGTCTGCGTGGCGAGCTGGATGAAGACGCCTTGCGCGTGAGTTTCCAGCAGTTGATCGAGCGTCATGAATCCCTGCGCACACGCTTCTTCGAGCGTGACGGCGTGGCGTTGCAGCAGGTCGATCCGGCCGCCGGGTTCAACCTGCAAATGATCGACATCAGCGACCTGCCGGTTGCCGAGCGAGAAGCCCGAGCGCTGCAAATCCGCGAGGATGAAGCGCGTACCCGGTTCGATCTGGAGCAAGGCCCGCTGCTGTGGGTGACGCTCGTGCGCCTCGACGACGAGGATCACCAGTTGCTGGTGACCCTGCACCACATCATTGCCGATGGCTGGTCGTTGAATGTGCTGATCGACGAGTTCTCGCGGTTGTACACGGCCGCTTCCCAGGGCCAGCAAGCGCTGCTGGCGCCATTGCCGACGCAGTACGCCGATTACGGCAGCTGGCAGCGCCAATGGCTGGCGCAAGGGGAAGGCGAACGGCAACTGGCTTACTGGAAAGCCCGGTTGGGCGACGAGCATCCAGTGTTGAGCCTGGCCACCGATCATCCGCGCTCGGCACAACAACTGCGCAGTGCAGCGCGCCACAGGGTGCGCCTGGGGGCGCCCCTCAGCGATGCCATTCGCCAGACCGCCCAGGCCCATGAATCCACGCCGTTCATGCTGTTGCTCGCGGCGTTTCAGGGACTGTTGCACCGCTACAGCGGCCAGCGTGATATTCGCATCGGCGTGCCCAATGCCAACCGTCCGCGCCTGGAAACCCAAGGGCTGATTGGCTTCTTCATCAATACCCAGGTGCTGCGCGCGCAGGTGGATTCGCGCCTGCCATTCGTTGAGCTGCTGGCACAAACCCGACTCGCCGCGCTGGATGCCCAGGCCCATCAGGACCTGCCGTTCGAACAACTGCTTGAAGCCTTCCCGCAGGCCCGCGAGCAGGGTCTGTTCCAGGTCATGTTCAACCACCAGCAACGCGACCTCAGTGCCTTGAAACGCCTGCCGGGCTTGTTGGCCGAAGAGCTGCCGTGGCATAGCCGCGAAGCCAAGTTCGATTTGCAATTGCACAGCGAAGAAGACCGTAACGGTCGCCTGACCTTGTCCTTCGATTACGCCAGCGAGCTGTTCGATACCGCGACCATCGAGCGTCTGGCCGAGCATTTCAGCAACCTGCTGCAAGCCATCTGCGAGCAACCGGCCACCGCCATCGGTGACCTGCCATTGTTGACGGCCGCCGAGCAGCATCAGCAATCGGGCTGGGCGAGCGCGGTGTGCGCAGCGGCCGATCAATGGCTGCCCGAACGGCTCAACGAGCAGGCACGCCAGACGCCACAGCGCACCGCGCTGCTGTGGGACGGCGGCAGCCTGGACTTCGCCGAACTGCACACCCGGGCCAATCGCCTGGCCCATTACCTGCGTGACAAAGGTGTCGGCCCGGATGTCTGTGTGGCGATCGCCTGCGAACGTTCGCCGCAACTGCTGGTCGGCCTCCTGGCGATCATCAAGGCCGGTGGCGCCTATGTGCCGCTCGATCCGGACTACCCGGCCGAGCGCCTGGCCTACATGCTCAACGACAGCGGCGTCGAATTGCTGCTGACGCAAACCCCATTGCTGGAGCGCTTGCCGGCGACGGATGGCGTCAGCGTGATCGCCATGGACGCCCTGCATCTGGAGAGCTGGCCAAGCCATGCGCCGGGGTTGCATCTGCAAGGCGACAACCTCGCCAATGTGATTTACACCTCCGGTTCCACCGGCCAGCCAAAAGGCGTCGGCAACACCCACGCGGCGCTGGCCGAGCGCCTGCAATGGATGCAGGCCAGCTATCGCCTGAACGAAACCGACGTGCTGATGCAAAAGGCGCCGATCAGTTTCGACGTGTCGGTGTGGGAGTGCTTCTGGCCGCTGATCACCGGTGCACGTTTGTTGATTGCCGGTCCCGGTGAACACCGCGATCCGCATCGCATCGCGCAGCTTGTGCAAGCCTACGGCGTGACCACGTTGCACTTCGTGCCGCCACTGCTTTCGTTGTTCATCGACGAACCGCTGAGCGCTGAATGCACCAGCCTGCGTCGAGTGTTCTCCGGAGGGGAAGCCTTGCCTGCGGAACTGCGCAACCGGGTGTTGGCGCAACTGCCGGCGGTGCAATTGCACAACCGCTACGGACCGACCGAAACCGCGATCAACGTCACCCATTGGCATTGCTCCAGCGCCGACGGCGAACGCTCACCGATTGGCCGACCACTGGGCAACGTGATCTGCCGCGTGCTCGACAGCGATCTCAATCCGGTTCCGGCCGGTGTGCCGGGCGAGCTGTGCATCAGCGGCGTTGGTCTGGCCCGTGGTTACCTCGGTCGCCCGGCGTTGACCGCTGAACGATTCGTCGTCGACCCATTGGGTGAGTCGGGCACGCGCCTGTATCGCACCGGCGACCGGGCGCGCTGGACGGCGGACGGCGTGATCGAATACCTCGGCCGTCTCGATCAGCAGGTCAAGCTGCGCGGGTTCCGCGTTGAGCCGCAGGAAATCGAAGCACGCTTGCTGGCCCAGGACGGCGTTGCGCAGGCCGTGGTGCTGGTGCGCGAAACCGTGGCCGGTGCGCAGCTGATTGGTTACTACACCGCGGCGGACAATGCCGGGGATGAAGGCGGGCAGACCGCCCGCCTGAAAAACGCACTGGCCACCGAACTGCCGGAATACATGGTCCCCGCGCAACTGATGCGCCTGGATGCAATGCCCCTCAGCCCTAGCGGCAAACTCGACCGCCGCGCTTTGCCGGAACCGCAGTGGCAGGTGCGCGAACACGTCGAGCCAGTGACTGAGCTGGAACGACACATCGCCGGTATCTGGCGCGAAGTGCTGGGCCTGGCACAGGTCGGCCTGCGCGATGATTTCTTTGCCTTGGGCGGCCACTCGCTGCTGGCCACGCAAATCATCTCCCGCACCCGCCAGGCCTGCGACGTCGAGTTGCCGCTGCGGGCGCTGTTCGAGCACAGCGAACTTGGTGCATTTGCCGAACAGGTTCGCTTGATCCAGGCCAGCGGCAGCACCAACAAGCAGCCGCCGATTGAAAAAGTCGACCGCAACCAAGTAATACCGCTGTCCTATTCCCAGCAGCGCATGTGGTTCCTCTGGCAGATGGAGCCGGACAGCCCGGCCTACAACGTCGGCGGCATGGCGCGCCTGCGCGGCGTGCTGGATGTCGCGCGTTTTGAAGCGGCGCTGCAAGCCTTGATCATGCGCCACGAAACCCTGCGCACCACCTTCCCGAGCATCGACGGCGTCGCCCGTCAACACGTGCACGGGCAATCCGATGTGCGCATGGCGTGGAAGGATTTCACGGTGCTGGATGCCGAAAGCCGCGAGTGGCAGGTCCAGCAACTGGCCGACGACGAAGCGCACCAGCCGTTCGACCTGGAAACCGGGCCGTTGCTGCGCGCATGCCTGGTCAAGACTGCCGAGCAAGAACACTACCTGGTGCTGACCTTGCACCACATCGTCACCGAAGGCTGGGCGATGGATATTTTCGCCCGGGAACTCAGCGCGCTGTACGAAGCCTTTGTCGATGACCGTGAATCGCCGCTCGCGCCTTTGCCGGTGCAGTACCTGGATTACAGTGTGTGGCAGCGTCAGTGGCTGGAGTCCGGCGAGCGTCAGCGCCAGCTCGATTACTGGACCACGCAACTGGGTCGCGAACACCCGCTGCTGGAGTTGCCGGCCGACCGTCCGCGTCCGCCGGTGCAAAGCCACCAGGGTGAGTTGTACCGTTTTGACCTGAGCGACGACCTCGCCGCACGAGTCCGCGCCTTCAATGCGCAGCATGGCCTGACATTGTTCATGACCATGACCGCCGCCCTGGCTGCAGTGCTGTATCGCTATAGCGGCCAGACCGATTTGCGCATCGGCGCGCCGGTGGCCAACCGCATTCGCCCGGAAAGCGAAGGGCTGATCGGGGCGTTCCTCAACACCCAGGTGCTGCGTTGCCAGCTCGACGGGCAGATGTCCGTGAGTGAACTGTTCGAGCAGGTACGCCATACGGTGATTGAAGGCCAGTCCCACCAGGACCTGCCGTTCGATCATCTGGTGGAAGCCTTGCAGCCACCGCGCAGCGCTGCCTACAACCCGCTGTTCCAGGTGATGTGCAACGTACAGCGCTGGGAGTTCCAGCAAAGCCGCACCCTGGCCGGCATGACGGTCGAGTACCTGGTCAACGATGCACGGGCGACCAAGTTCGACCTCAACCTGGAAGTCACCGACCTCGACCATCGCCTCGGTTGCTGCCTGACCTACAGCACCGATCTGTTCGACGAGCCGCGCATCGCCCGCATGGCTACGCATTGGCGCAACCTGCTGGAGGCGCTGATTGCCGATCCGCAGCAACGCTTGAGCGAATTGCCGCTGCTGGACGCTGGCGAACGGCAACATCTGCTCGACAGCCTTGGTGTCGAACCGGGCGAACATCGACTGGATCAGTGCATCCATCAGCTGTTCGCCGAGCAAGCCCTGCTGCGCAAGGACGCTCCGGCCCTGACCTTCGCCGGGCAGACCCTGAGCTATGCCGAGCTCGACAGCCGTGCCAATCGCCTTGCATGGATGTTGCGCGAGCGCGGTGTCGGGCCGCAGGTTCGTGTGGGGCTGGCACTGGAGCGCTCGCTGGAAATGGTCGTCGGCCTGCTGGCGATCCTCAAGGCCGGCGGCGCCTATGTGCCGCTCGATCCGGAGTATCCGCTGGACCGCTTGCATTACATGATCGAAGACAGCGGCATCGGTCTGCTGCTCAGCGATGCCGGGATGTTCAAGGCCCTCGGTGAGTTGCCGTCAACGGTTGGCCGCTGGTGCGTGGAAGAAGACGCGGCCGCGCTTGCCAGTTACCCAGCCTCCGAGCTGCCGCTGATCAGCCTGGCACAGCATCACGCCTACCTGATTTACACCTCGGGCTCGACCGGTAAACCCAAAGGCGTGGTGGTGTCCCACGGCGAAATCGCCATGCATTGCCGCGCGGTGATCGAGCGCTTCGGCATGCGCCCGGACGACTGTGAACTGCACTTCTACTCGATCAACTTCGACGCCGCCACCGAACGTTTGCTGGTGCCGCTGCTCAGCGGCGCGCAGGTGGTGTTGCGGGCGCAAGGGCAGTGGGACGCGCAAGAAATCTGCGGCCTGATCCGTCGTCATCAGATCAACGTCCTGGGTTTCACCCCGAGCTACGGCAGCCAGTTGGCGCAGTGGCTGGCAACGCAAAATGAAGTCTTGCCGGTGCGCATGATCATCACCGGCGGCGAAGCGCTGACCGGTGAACACCTGGCGCGCATTCGTGCAGCATTCACGCCGAACCTGTTCTTCAACGCCTACGGCCCGACCGAAACCGTGGTCATGCCGCTGGCCAGCCTCGCGCCTGAAGTGCTGGAAGAGGGCGCCGGCAGTGTGCCGATCGGCAGCGTGATCGGCGACCGCGTGGCCTACATCCTCGATGCCGATCTGGCGTTGGTGCCGCAGGGTGCGACTGGCGAGTTGTACGTGGGTGGCGCTGGCCTGGCGCAGGGTTATCACCAGCGGCCGGGCATGTCCGCGGAGCGCTTCGTGGCCGACCCGTTTGCCGCCAATGGCGGGCGTATCTACCGCACCGGCGACCTGGTACGCCAGCGCGACGATGGCCTGGTGGAATACCTGGGACGGATCGACCATCAGGTGAAAATTCGCGGCTTCCGCATCGAATTGGGCGAGATCGAAACCCGTTTGCTGGAGCACGAGTCGGTCCGTGAAGCGGTGGTGCTGGCCCTCGATGCTCCGAGTGGCAAGCAACTGGTCGGTTACCTGGTCAGTGACATCGCCGGGCAGAGCGAAGCGCAACACAGCGTATTGCGCGAAGCCCTCAAGGCACACTTGAAGTCGCAGCTGCCGGACTACATGGTGCCTACGCACCTGATCCTGCTCGAGTGCATGCCGCTGACCGCCAACGGCAAACTCGACCGTCGTGCACTGCCGGCACCGGACCCGGAGCTGAACCGCCAGCAGTACGTGGCGCCGAGCAACGAGCTCGAACTCACGCTGGCGCAGATCTGGTGCGAAGTGCTGAACGTCGAACAGGTCGGCCTCAACGACAACTTCTTCGAACTGGGCGGCGACTCGATCCTGTCGATCCAGGTGGTCAGCCGGGCGCGGCAGCAGGGTATTCACTTCAGCCCGCGCGACCTGTTCCAGCACCAGACGGTGCAGACCCTCGCCGCCGTGGCCACGCGCACCGAGCAGGTCAGCGCCGAACAAGGCCTGATCATGGGCGAGTCGCGACTGACACCGATCCAGCACTGGTTCTTCGACACCGATATTGCGCAACGCCAACACTGGAACCAGGCAGTGTTGCTGCAACCGACAGCACCTCTGGAGTCCCATCGCCTGGAGCAAGCGCTGCTGGCGGTCATCGAGCAGCACGATGCCTTGCGCCTGCGCTTCAGTAAGGTCGCCGGTCAGTGGCAAGCACAGCATCAGGCGATTTCCGACGCGCCGGTGCTGTGGCAGGTGCGTGTTTCGTCGATGGATAAATGCCCCGCCCTGTTCGCCGATGCCCAACGCAGCCTCGACCTCGAAGAAGGACCGCTGATGCGTGTGCTGCTGGTCGACGGTCCCGAGGGCCAGCAACGGCTGTTCATCGCGATTCACCACTTGGTGGTCGATGGCGTTTCATGGCGCGTGCTGCTGGACGACCTGCAAACTGTGTACCGCCAACTCGACGCGCAGCAGTCCGTGAAACTGCCGGCGAAAACCAGCGCCTTCAAGGATTGGGCCGCACGCTTGCAGGCTTATGCCGGCAGCGAGTCCCTGCGTGAAGAACTGGGCTGGTGGCAGACGCAATTGGCCGGACCGAGCGCCGAACTGCCGTGCAATCGCCCGGACGGCGGTCGGCAGAATCGTCATGCGCAAACCGTCAGCGTGCGCCTCGACAGCGAGCGCACCCGGCAATTGCTGCAACAGGCGCCGAGCGCCTATCGCACTCAGGTCAACGACCTGTTGCTGACCGCATTGGCCCGGGTGCTGTGCCGCTGGAGCGGTCACGCATCGGCGTTGATCCAACTGGAAGGTCACGGCCGCGAAGCGTTGTTCGAGGAAATCGACCTGACCCGCAGCGTGGGCTGGTTCACCAGCGCCTACCCGTTGCGCCTGACCCCGTCGAACATTGAAGAAGCCGCCGGGCAGGGCGCTTCGATCAAGGCGATCAAGGAGCAGCTGCGCGCCGTGCCGCACAAAGGTTTGGGTTATGGCGTGCTGCGGTATCTCGCCGATGACCTGAGTCGCCAGAGCATGGCCGGGTTGCCGTTGGCGCCGATCACCTTCAACTACCTGGGGCAGTTCGACCAGAGCTTTGCTGCCGATGCGCTGTTCCATCCGCTGGATGAAGCCATCGGCGCGGCGCACGATGCCAATGCACCGTTGCCCAGCGAGCTGAGCGTCGACAGTCAGGTGTATGGCGGTGAACTGGTGCTGCGCTGGACGTTCAGCGCCGAACGCTTCGATGCGCAAACCATCAACGATCTGGCCGACGCTTACTTGGGCGAGCTGCAAAGCCTGATCGAACATTGCCTGCGTGACGATGCCGGTGGCCTGACGCCGTCTGACTTCCCGTTGGCGCAGCTCAACCAGACGCAACTGGATGCGCTGCCGGTTCCGGCCGCTGTCATAGAAGACGTCTACCCGTTGACGCCAATGCAGGAAGGCATGCTGTTGCATACCTTGCTGGAGCCAGGCACCGGCCTGTACTACATGCAGGACCGCTACCGCATCAACAGCGAGCTCGATCCGCAGCGTTTCGCCCAGGCCTGGCAAGCGGTGATCGCCCGCCACGAAGCGTTGCGCGCGTCGTTCTGCTGGAACGTCGGCGAAGAGATGCTGCAAGTGATCCACAAACCGGGCAGCACGCCGATCGAGTACCTCGACTGGGGCGACATGGCCGAAGCCGGGCAAGAGCCGAAGCTGCAAACCCTGCTCAAGACCGAACGCGAGGCGGGTTTCGATTTGCTCAACCAGGCACCGTTCCACTTACGCCTGATCCGGGTCGGTGCGGCGCGCTACTGGTTCATGATGAGCAACCACCACATCCTCATCGATGCCTGGTGCCGTTCGCTGTTGATGAACGATTTCTTCGAAATCTATAGCGCCCTCGGCGAAGGCCGCGACACTCAGTTGGCCGTGCCGCCGCGTTATCGCGACTACATCGGCTGGCTGCAACGCCAGAGCCTGGCCGAAGCGCGGCAATGGTGGAAAACCAACCTGCAAGGCTTCGAACGGACCACGCCGATCCCGAGCGACCGGCCAATCCTGCGCGAACACGCCGGCGACAGCGGCGGCATGATCGTCGGTGACTGCTACACAAGGCTCGATGCCCGTGACGGTGCGCAATTGCGCGAACTGGCCCAGGCCCATCAGCTGACCATCAACACCTTCGCCCAGGCGGCGTGGGCGCTGGTGCTGCGGCGTTTGAGCGGCGATCGCGACGTGCTATTCGGCGTCACCGTGGCCGGGCGTCCGGTGGACATGCCGCAGATGCAGCGCACCGTCGGCCTGTTCATCAACAGCATCGCGCTGCGGGTGAAAATGCCCGAGGACGGCCAGCGCTGCAGCGTGCGCCAGTGGCTCAGCGGTCTGCTCGACAACAACATGCAACTGCGCGAGTACGAATACCTGCCGCTGGTGAACATCCAGGAGCAAAGCGAACTGCCCAAAGGCCAGCCGCTGTTCGACAGCCTGTTCGTGTTCGAAAACGCCCCGGTGGAAACCTCGGTGCTGGACCGTGCGCAGAGCCTCAACGCGACCTCGGACTCTGGCCGCACCCACACCAACTTCCCGTTGACGGCGGTGTGCTATCCAGGTGATGACCTGGGCTTGCATTTGTCCTACGACCAGCGCTACTTCGATGAGCCGACGGTCGAGCGCATGCTCGGCGAGTTCAAGCGTTTGCTGCTGGCGCTGGTGGATGGCTTCCATGGCGACATGGCCGACCTGCCGTTGTTGGGTACCGAGGAGCAGGACTTCCTCCTCCATGGCTGCAACCAGAGCGAACACGACTATCCGCTGGAACAGAGCTACGTTGCGATGTTCGAAGCCCAGGTCGCGATGCACCCGCAGCGGATTGCCGCCAGTTGTCTGGACCGCCAGTACAGCTATCTTGAACTGAACCAGCGCAGCAACCGTCTCGGTCATGCGTTGATTGCCGCCGGTGTCGGTCGGGATCAACCGGTAGCCTTGCTGGCCGAACGCAGCCTCGAATTGCTGGGCATGATCATCGGCAGCTTCAAGGCCGGGGCGGGCTACCTGCCGCTGGACCCGGGTTTGCCGAGCCAGCGTCTGAATCGGATCATCGATCTGAGCCGCACGCCATTGCTGGTGTGCACGCAAGCGTGCCGTGAGCAGGCGCAGGCCCTGCTCGACGAGTTCGGCTGCTCCAGCCGGCCACGGCTGCTGGTCTGGGAGGAAGTCCAGGCCCTTGCGCTGCCGGCGGACAATCCTGGGCGTTACAGTAGCCCGGATAACCTGGCCTACGTGATCTACACCTCCGGCTCCACCGGTTTGCCGAAGGGTGTCATGGTTGAACAGCGCGGCATGCTCAACAACCAGTTGAGCAAGGTGCCGTACCTGAACCTGAGCGACGCCGATGTGATCGCGCAAACCGCCTCGCAAAGCTTCGACATTTCCGTGTGGCAGTTCCTCGCCGCGCCGTTGTTCGGTGCACGGGTGGACATCGTGCCGAACACCATCGCCCATGATCCCCAGGGCTTGCTGGCGCATGTCGCGACCCAGGGCATCACCGTGCTGGAAAGCGTGCCGTCGCTGATCCAGGGCATGCTCGCCCAGGAGCGCATGAGCCTCGACGGCCTGCGCTGGATGCTGCCGACCGGTGAGGCAATGCCCCCGGAGCTGGCGCATCAGTGGTTGCAGCGCTATCCGCAGATCGGCCTGGTAAACGCCTACGGCCCGGCGGAGTGCTCGGATGATGTGGCGTTCTTCCGTGTCGACCTGGCCTCGACCCGCGGCAGCTTTTTGCCGATCGGTACGCCGACCGACAACAACCGTCTGTACCTGCTCGACGGGGCGCTGGAGCTGGTGCCACTGGGGGCGGTGGGTGAGTTATGCGTCGCCGGCACTGGAGTCGGCCGCGGCTATGTCAGCGATCCATTGCGCACGGCACCGGTGTTTGTGCCGAACCCGTTCGGCGCGCCGGGCGAGCGGCTGTATCGCACCGGTGACCTGGCCCGCCGTCGCAGCGATGGTGTGCTGGAATACGTCGGTCGTGTCGACCATCAGGTGAAGATCCGTGGTTACCGCATCGAACTGGGTGAAATCGAGGCTCGCCTGCATGAACAACCGGAAGTCCGCGATGCGGCGATTGCCGTGCAGGAGGGCGTCAACGGCAAGCATCTGGTTGGCTATCTGGTCGCAGGCGATGCTTCGCTTGATTCAAGCGAGCGACTGGAGCGAATCAAGCTGCGACTGCGTGCCGAACTGCCGGAGTACATGGTGCCGCTGCATTGGTTGTGGCTGGACAAACTGCCGCTCAATGCCAACGGCAAACTGGATCGCAAGGCACTGCCGGCGCTAGAGATCGGCCAGATTGGCAGTCAGGATTACCTGGCACCGCGCAATGACCTGGAGCAGACCCTGGCCGACATTTGGGCCGAGGTGTTGAAGGTCGAACGGGTGGGTGTTCGCGACAATTTCTTCGAACTGGGCGGGCATTCGCTGCTGGCCACGCAGATCGCTTCGCGGGTGCAGAAAACCCTGCAACGGGACGTGCCACTGCGGGCGATGTTCGAGTGCAGCACGGTGGAGGAACTGGCCGGGTATATCGATGGATTGGCGGCGAGTGAGATCACCGAGGAGAAGGTGGATCGCTTGAATGATTTGATGGCGGAGTTGGAGGGGTTTTGATTCTCTAGCGTTTACGGGGCTTCTTCGCGGGCCCCGCTCCCACAATGGCTTGTGGTGGATACATCATTTGTGGCCACCATTGATCCCTAAGGGAGCGGGCTTGCCCGGGTAGAATCCGCAGACATGCGCCGCTGTGGGCGATGTATTAGGGCAGCGCGGTGGAGGAACTGGCCGGGTTCGACCACGGGTTAGTGGCGAGCCGGACTCTGCCGAGTCACCTTGTGCACATTGGGGCGCTACAACCGTCTTGATGGTCATCGAGTTATCTGTGCAACCGTTAGATGAAGCTCTGCCTCTCCCTCCAAATGGATCATTCCCATTTCCACTGCTTTGATCAGCGCTAGCCAGCGTGAGCTGACGCCGAATTTTCGACGAATATTGCAGAAGTGATAATTCACTCCTGCCTCCGAGCAATTGAGGATCCGTCCGATCTCCCAGGACGATTTTCCCATGGCACACCACTTCAGGATTTCCTGCTCTTTGGCGGAGAGTTTCGGGGGGATATGAGGTGTATCCGCGTAGCCGTGTGGCTTGGCGTGCAGTCTTTCAGATCGGAGCTGGGTTGGGCTCGCAGTGTACATGGCTGGTCTCCCGGGGTAGGGGCGCCCTGGAGGGCGGTGAGTAACTCCAGGGCTCTTTTATAGCGCGATTCAGAGTCTTTGGAACCTGTAAGAAATAACAGGTTGGTGCGCGGCATTCGTAGGCTGGTTGCGAATGCAAGTTAAGGGAAAAACGTAGGCTAACTGACTCGATAGTGTTTTTTGTTTTGTTGTTCGCGATTGTATTCGTGTGCAGCGATTGGGTTTGTCAAGGCGAATGGGGGTAAGTGTTAAGCTTATGAAAAGTAGAAGTTTTTGCGCGAGTTGGAAGTGATTTTTAGAGTGTCCTAGCAGTTCTGCTAGTGTGTTGGTGGGTTTTTTTATGGATTAATACAGGTGCAGAGTGTTTTTATGGAAAAGCACTGTAGTTGTAAAAATTTCTCGGTGGGGTGGTAAATGAATAAGCCAAATTTTGATGATTCAGCTCTCTCTCATAAGGTTGTCTCTACGACAAGAAATTCTATCGAGTTGTCGTGGGAGAATCGCGAAGTTCTAGTGAAATATATTCTTACCTCTGCAGGCGAAGGCTCTGGTCGAGTGATATATGAAGGGCCCGCTACAGTGTTTACTCACGGGGCGCTTAGGTCAAATACTGAATATTCTTATTTTATTGTTGGAGTAAATGCTGAAGGGAAGAGGACCAAGCCGGCCTTGATCCTCACTCGCACGGCTGTTAGAGTGATCCCACAAGCACCAGATTTTTTCCAGGCATACAATCAAACACCCAACTCAGTATCTTTTTTTTGGAATGACGGGGTAGTGGATGGTGGTCGGCGTACTTATGAGATACGACGAGACGGAGAATTGCTTGATACGCCTTCAGCACCTCCCTATACAGATACGCGTCCTCTGGAGGGAAGGGATCATGTTTACTGCATCCGTACAGTTGATGATGAGTTTTATAAGTCGGAACCTCACTGTATAGTCGTCAACTTTCCAGACTTTACCGCACCTACAAACCCTGAGAACTTACGTACCAGCAATGTTGGTGTGATATTTGGTTGGGAGAAGTCGTACGACAGTTCCGGTACCGTTGAGTATGAAATTGATCTAGACGGTGATCGATTGGGGACAACAACGGAAACGGAGTTTGCTATTGCCGGATTGGATTCGGGGCGGCAATATGTACTTGGCGTTACCGCCTTCGATAAATCGGGTCATCATTCGGACAGGGTGACCATTCAGTATCCAGGGCAGGGTGTTCCTCCTCAGAGGAAATAGTCGTTTTCCTGTGTCGCTGACTACTCGTGCACAAAAAAGTCCCGATGCCTTGCATCGGGACTTTTTTATGGGCGTAGCGCAGGCTTCATTACAAGCAAATTTTCCGGGTGGCAATCACCCATGTGATCAATTTTTTTCAGCCTGACTTCTGTAAACGGCCGGCAGACTGTTTCGTCAGAACAGGCTAACAACACCCTATCCTTCTCCCTTGGGCGCCGGCCATGTGTTTGCTCGTGGTTTCGCTCTGCATAATCCTGATCACCTCAAATGCCCTTGAAAACTGGTTGGAGACAACTGGATCGGATCAGTCATTTCAAAAAAATGCTTCCTACAAGCTTTGGCCGGTGGGCTGCATCAATGTCCCAGTGGGGATAAATCCTACAGATACTGCAGATAGATCTTGCATACCATTCCTACAGAAAACGAGAAGATGCGCGCCGTTGAAACGCAACATCTATTTACTGATGTTGATCAATAACCCGGTGCCTGACTTTTGTCGTTTGGCCGAAGCACGCACTATTAATCAGATGTTTAAAGGTGAATCCAATGTTCAAGAAAATTGCAATTTCGGCCCCGGTGCTTGCTTTGGCTTTTGTTTCCTCGGCTGCCCTGGCTACTCCACAAACTCATACAATTCAAGTCTACGCTGATATTCCGAGCGCCGACTTCTATGTGCAGCCAGTCAACATCGACACTGTAATCATGCCTCAACAATTGGCCTGGAATACTACAACTTCAGAGCTGGAAGGCATCAGCCGTAATTTCAAGGTGAAAAGCGCCGTTGACGCTGGTCCTGCCATCAAGGCAACCCTGCTGGACCCAGCGGTCATGAGCTCTGGCACAGAAGAAATTACGTTGGACATTAAGTTCAATGGCATTCAGTTGGCTTTGGGTAGCGATGTGGAAGTTGTTGGTGCTGGCGCTGCAACCTCTGAAATTATCGCTCCCCTGAGCATTACGCCAAACGAGCCGAGCGGCGGTTACCAGGAAGGTAACTACACCGGTAACGTTCGTGTGCTGTTCGACGCGCCTTGATAGTTACTGAATAGTTGTAACTAACGGTATGTCCTTTATGTGGCCGGCGCAGCCGGTCGCATTCTTTCTTGCACATGCAAGCGCTAACTTGAGATATTGATCAATGTTTCCGACGACTCCTATCGCAGGAGCGCTTGCGCTTATTATTTGCGCAGGTGCGCTTGCCAATGAAAGCCAGCCTGCGAACAAGTCCATAAGTTTGCTCCAGCAGGCTGAAGGTTTGCCTGCAGAGTTTCATGAATTTTTCTTTGATGTTCCCTTGGCTGTTCGAGTCGAAGTCGATCGACAGTTCCTGGGGGAAGCCATGATCCTGTTGACCCGCGATGAGCGAGTGACGCTGATCAACTTTACGGACACACGCAACAGTGACCTTACTGCGAGCGAGCGTGATGAGTGGGCGGCTTTCCTGACGCAGGGCGCGGCGTTGGGTGCCTGTAATAGTGGCTGCCCTCGGCAATTGCAATCGGTTCACTACAGCCTGGAAGACTCCATGGTGTCGTTGGTGACGGCGAACGCCGAGCGCGATCCGCAAGCCCGACAGTTTCATGATCAGCCTGAAGGCGGCAGCCACGGCATGATTGTGCGCAATCAACTGAACATCAGCGGCGGTCAGCAGCAGAATATCGCCGGCCGTTATGGCCTGGACGCAACCGCGAGCCTGGGCAACTGGACGAACACGTTCAATGCTCAACTGTCGCGCATGTCAGGGATGGACACTGGCATCAAGCATGCTGTCCATGAATTGCATACCCAACGGGAACTGGAGGGCAGCTTCATCCGTGCCGGGTATTTCACGCCCAGC
This sequence comes from Pseudomonas sp. A-R-19, assembly GCF_019956575.1. Classification (NCBI taxonomy): domain Bacteria; kingdom Pseudomonadati; phylum Pseudomonadota; class Gammaproteobacteria; order Pseudomonadales; family Pseudomonadaceae; genus Pseudomonas; species Pseudomonas sp. A-R-19. The sequence goes on along the minus strand of NZ_JAHBDR010000047.1, from coordinate 32,000 downwards.
GCCCAAGGTCTGACTCGATCTGTGCGCACCATCGGGCGAGGTCCCGACACGGTAATGGGACTGATGTACGGCAGTTCCGATAGCCTGGCGATCGACAACGCCAACCCTAGTCTCTATCCCATTACGGTGACCGCCAACCGACAAGCGATGGTGGAAATCTATCGCAACGGTGTGCTGATCAACAGTCAGCAAGTGGCGAGCGGTCTGCAGACGCTCGATACGCGTCCGCTGCCCGGCGGAATCTACGAAGTGGAAGTGCGCTTGGTCGAAGACGGTCAAGTGATTACCACCACTTCGGAACTTATTTACAAGCCCAATAACTGGCGCAACCCGGAAAATCGCTGGCGCTACAACCTGTTCGCCGGTCGCGAGAGCAAACTGCTCAGTAATTGGCAGGAGCGCGATGACGGTGATCTGACGGCAGGCGCAGCCTTTAATTTCTTGCTGCATCCGCGAGTTGTCCTGGGGCTTTCCGCCCGTCAGGTCAAGGAGCAGATGCAGTTGGGCACCTCCGCCGACTGGACGGTGGGTGAGAAAACATCCCTTTACACCAGCCTTTCCCAGACCAAAGGAGAAGGCACGGGGATGGAGGTGCAAGGTGTGCATCGCTACAACGGCGGCAGTGTGGTGTTGCGTCATCAGCGCAGCTGGCTGGACACCCGTAATACTTACGAAGTGCTGCCGGACGGGACGCACATCCGTCAACGCAACACCTACAACGGACAAACCAGCAATACCTCGCTGTCAGTGAATCAGCGCCTGAACAGCAAGAGTTCGCTCAGCGCGCAAGTGTCTCAAAGCCAGGGTTACAACGAAGGATTGGGCATCGACCTGAGCTGGACCCGCAACGCGCAGTTGTTCGGCAACAACGCGGACTGGCGCGTGGCGGTGTTCGATCGACCGGGCACGGTGGGCACTGCCGACCAGCGCAACCGCGGGATCGATATCAGCCTGCGCATGGCACTGGGTTCCGACGGTCATCAGGTGACCGGTAGCGTCGGTCAACGTACATCGCGTGACGGTGGGCGGGACCCCAACGCGTCCGTTACCTATCGTCGCGACCTCAAGGATCACGTCCTGCAAAGTGTTTCTGCAACCGTCAGTCAAGACGTATACGGGACAGGTCAGGCGGGCACGGCTGATTTCAAGACTGACCAGGTCAGCGGTTCGATGCATGCGCAACGTTCCTCCTTCAACGGTCAGATCAGCGGCGGTTTGAATCTGGACAGTACCTTGGCGGTCAGTGGCAAAAAACTTGTATTGAGTAGCCAGGCCTCAACCGGAGAGGCGGGAATGATCGTCGATGTCGAAAGCGATCTCGATGATATCGAACTGCGGGCCGACGACTTCGCCGGTACCCACGCCACATTGCGGCCGGGGCGCAATTTTATTCCCGTTTCTGCATACAAGAACGGCACGGTGAATTTTGATTTCAAGGGCACTGATGTTCCCGCGGCGGCAATCCAGCCTGCGCGCACCACCTATCACTTGAACAAGGGAGGGGTGGATTATCGCCAGGTGCGCATTCTGAAGACTGTAACCGTGATGGGGCGGCTGTTGGATGCCAGTGGAAAACCGTTGAAAGGCCACCACGTAATCAACCATGCCAGTCGTGGCGTCAGCGAAGTCGATGGATTCTTTTCAATGGAACTTAGCGAGAACTCTCCTACACTTGAAGTGCGGCACGACAGTCAGTTGTTATGCCAGTTCAGGCTCGATCCGGCCTCCCAGCGTCGAGAGAATGATGTGCTGATGGTAGGGGATCTGCGGTGTCATCCGGACACCTTGGCCGAAGCTGCTTATAAGTCTGAGAAAGCCAGTTGATGGGCACTTATACAACAGCAGCGAGAACATGGCGTACACAGGACAGTCAAATGAACAAGTTAATCAACCGTCTGGTGCTGGGATCGGCACTTTGCGGGTTTGCAAGTTTAGCCAATGCAGCGGTATTGGACGTACAAGCCGAGATTAGGCCGGATCCGATTAGTCCGGGGAACGCGGAGATTATCAATCTAACTCCTATTACCGGTTATTGCGCGGAATTTCCGGGTAATTGCAGTAGCAGGAATATTCGAAGTAACAGCTTTCCTATTGTTTTTACGTCGTCAGGGGTCATTCCCAGGGATCATGTGATCCCCTTTGGTTTTCCGGCGACATGGCGCAGATTTACTGTCGAGCATGCGGTGATTCCTGGCGAAACGGCGGAAGTCGAAATTCGCATTGCCGGAGTGGGGACCCGTTATCGCTTGAATAATACAGCGCAAGCGATAATCGGACATCCGGGGGGAGTGCCTGTGTTTGATTATCATGCCTTTCTCTGGCAACCCTCGTGGGCTGAGGCAATTGCTCCCTGCCAGCAAATAAATGCTACTTCCCAGGGGGCTGATCCTAATGGAACAGACTTTACGACATTTTGGTTGACACCGCAGAACGTCACCACTTGCTCAAGGAGTCCGAAATACAACATTCCCGGCATGTCCTTGCAAAGGCTCGATGTACATTATGAGTTGCGAGCTGTTCGACCGGAGCAGTTGATAAGTGGCGACTATCAAGGGGCGTATACTTATTCCACCAGCGGCGATTTCGATATGGGTGTCTTGAACCCCAATGACGCTGTAATGACATTCAATTTAAACCTGGCGGTAAGGCAGGACGTCAACGTAAAAATGTCCGCAGACAGTGTTGCCCTGGCGCCCAAAGGCGGCTGGATGGAGTGGATCAATCATGGAAGACGACCCGAGAAAATATTGGGTGACTTGCGGTTTTTCATCTTGACTTCTACGCCGTTTAAGATGGATCTCAGTTGCAGTCGAATGGGAATTGGAACCTGTCTGATCAGCAACGGAGCTCACGAAGTACCTGTCGATATCCGTGTCAGCCTGCCAAGTCCCTGGGTGGACAGTACAGGTCAGTCGGTAGTACGGCGTCCACTGACGATAGGAGGTGCTGGCCTGGAGCATTTAGTACCTTCAGGGTTACCCACCCGAGAGCCTGGCCTGCTGCATTTTGAAGTGCCGTCAGATTCAGTTGAAACGATGCATGACGATAGCAGCTATCAAGGAACCATCAATGTAACTTTTGATTCCGATATCTAATCGCAGTAGCAAAGCCTGAGGCTGACTCAGGCTGTTGTCCCAGTACGAGGTTTTATCTCATGAAATTTATTTATATGTTTTTGTGCACATTTTTTTTCAGTCTGTGCGCGCACGCCGGTCCTAGCCTGCAAATTGGTACCTTCTATGACTTTATGAAGGGCAATCAAAGTACTTATCTGAAACGTATTCACAACGGTGGTACTTCAACGGCGTTCGTCAAGGTTGAGATCAAGGAGATTTTTTATCAGCAGAATGGAACTTCCCGTGAAGAGCCCTTGAAGAGTGTCGGTGGCAGTACCCGTGACGGTCTGGTCGCCAGCCCGGCCAGGCTGATCGTACCGGCCAAAGGAACTCAGGGTACTCGCCTGTTGTATACCGGTGATCGTAGTAAAGAACGCTATTTCCGGGTTCGCTTTTTACCCGTCGTTCCAGAAAAGGAAGACAGGTTCGCCGTCTCGGACACTGAGCGGGACACTTATGAAAAGGAAATGTCTGCCGGTTTCAACGTAATGGCCGGTTATGGCATGGTGTTTTTTGTTCGCCCGGCCACTACCCGTTTTGATACCAAGATAGACAACACTGCAAATCGCTACCAGTTGAAAAACAATGGCAATAGCGTCGTAGTCATCGACGCGTTCAAGGATTGCGCGGCCAAGAACGAAGATGATTGCAAACCGACCAAAAAAGTACACTTGATTCCAGGTCATGATTTCGCGTTCGACAAACAAGCGGGTCGAGTCTATCGCTACAGCCTGATCGAGGACGAAAAGAAAACACCTGTGGAAGTGAAGGGGTAGTCAGCGTATATCGAGGGGTTGTAAATCGCCAGCACCGTGAAGTAAGCATCTGACCGTACGTCGATATGCAATGTATCAACGTACGGTCAGATACTTACACAGGAATAGATGGTCAGTTTATCTATCGAATCGTGTTGCGTACTTTCCACCTTGGTGCCATTCATGGACTCCAGGGATAGAGCAGGTTTCACTGATTGCGTACTTGACCTTGGGGGACGGCAATTCCGGCAATCTTTTTTTAGCCACGTTAACCACTCCTGTGTGTACATCGGCCATTCAGGCAATGGTTAGTTATCCTCTCGAAACAGGGCAATGGCTACTGTCAGACTTGACAGTTTTACTGGCCAGAAAAGACGTTTCCGACCAATGGCTCCGAGCGCCAGCTCGTGATGGCGGTTATACAAACGCATACAATCGTGCGATTGACTGCGATCCGTCAGCTGCTCAGTCTTGCGGTTCAATTTTTCCGAGGAGACAGTCGATGCCCTTCGTGACGATAGACGGACAGGCCCTTCACTACATCGATCAGGGCACCGGCCCAGCAGTGCTGCTGGCCGGTAGCTACCTGTGGGACCAGGCCATGTGGGCGCCGCAGATTGCCGCGCTGACGCAACAGTATCGGGTGGTCGCCCTGGACCTGTGGGGCCACGGTGAATCCGGGCCGTTGCCAGTCGGTACGACTTCGCTGGATGACATTGCACGTCAGGCTCTGGTCCTGCTCGATCATCTGGATATCGAGCGGGTCACGCTGGTCGGATTATCGGTCGGTGGCATGTGGGGAGTGCGTCTGGCCTTATCGGCAGCGCAGCGAATCAACGGGCTGGTGCTGATGGACACCTATGTAGGCGCCGAACCGGAGCCGACTCGCCAGTATTACTTTTCACTGTTGAAGCAGATCGAAGAGGCCGGTGTCATCACCCCAGCGCTGCTCGATATCGTGGTGCCGATTTTCTTCCGGCCGGGCATTGATCCACAGTCGGCGCTTTACCGGGATTTTCGTGCTTCCCTGGCGGCTCTGCCCTCGGAGCGCCTGCGTGAAAGCATCGTGCCGATGGGGCGGATTACGTTTGGGCGGAGTGATCTGTTGCCGCGTCTGGGCGAATTGGACGCTGCGACCACACTGGTGATGTGCGGCGATCAGGACCAACCGCGCCCACCCTCGGAAGCACGAGAAATGGCTGAGTCGATTGGCTGCCCATGGCTGCTGGTGCCGGGGGCGGGGCATATTTCCAATCTGGAAAATCCTGAATTTGTGACCAAAACCCTGCTGGAATTCTTGGCTGACAGAGCTTAGTCGAATCTATCGACGCCATTGCGAGCAAGGTAGCTCCCACAGGTAATCGACTATCCCTGTAGGAGCGAGCTTGCTCGCGATGGCGCCAGCACAGTCGCTACCCGTTAAAGCAAAAACCTACTTCGGCCCGAGAATCTTCGCCAGTTTGTCCGGTGACGGTGCGCCTTGCTGCTGTTGCAATTCCCCTTTGTCATCCATGTAGAAAATCGCCGGCGTCGCCTGCAACTCCAGTTCTTCCATCAATTGCATGTTGGCCGCGAGTTTCGCCTGAACGGCTGGCGGCACTTCCTTCAAGGCCTTGAGCGAACTGCCCTTGCCAGCGGCTTCGTGGTCCTGCAGGGCTTTTTCCGGGTCTTTGGCGGCGAGCAGTGCGGCGGATTTCCCCGGGCTGTCTTCGCGGATGATACCGACCATGATGTGGCGCAACTGCACCTTGCCCGCCTTGACCCACGGTCGGGCCTGCTCCCAGAACATGTTGCAGTACGGGCAGTTCGGATCACTGAACAGGTACACCACGCGCGGCGCATCCTTTTTGCCGTCGCCGATCCAGTTGCTGGTTTCGAACTTGGCCCAGACTTCCTTGGCCATCGGCGCATACACCAGCTTCTGCAACGGTGCGCTGCTCAGGTCATTGCCCTCGGCGTCATACAAGTTGCCCAGCAATACGTGTTTGCCATCCGGGGTCAGGTACAGAGCCATGCCGCGGCTCTGGTACTGCGCGGCATAACCGCGCAAACCGTCGGGGGCGTCGAACTGGCCGACGATTTTCGCGCCCTTGGCCTCGATTTTCTTGATCGCATCGGGCAACTCTTCAGCCTGCACCGTTGGCAGGTGAATCAGGGCCGCACCGAGGCTCAGGGTTAGCAGGTGGCGGAGGCGGGGCATGGCAGTTTCCTTGAAGAGGTGGCGGGTACAGTGTCGAAGTTTTCCAGAGCGCGGGCCAGGCTGGCGTCCGACAACTCGCCCAGATGGCTGCCCAGCAGGCGACCTTCGGGGCTATAGAACAGCGTAGTCGGCAATGCCATGGAACCGACGGCCTGGCCCAGGCGCCCACCGCCATCGAACAGCACGTTGGACAGGCTCAGGCCCTGGGTTTCCAGAAAGGTCGCGACGCTCTGCATGCTTTCCGCCTGATTGACGAACAGGAACGTCAGGTCCGGCCTTTGTTGCTGGGCGTTTTCCAGCACCGGCATTTCCCGGCGGCACGGCGGGCACCAGGTGGCCCAGAGATTGATCACCAACGGACCGCCCTTGTAGTCGGCCAATTGCACGACTTCACCGGCGGCATTTTTCAGGACGATTTCCGGCAGGCGCGTGCCTTGTTCATAAATCGACAGGGAGAACGTTGCCAATAGCCAGAACGCCAGGCCGCTGGCCACGCCAAAGCCCAATGGACGGCGCAAACCCGGGCGACGCCAGGCGCGATACAGTGTGGCAAGCAAAACGACGATCACCCCCGGCCAGGCGAGGAAACCGCCATCGCGCAGGTCGATGACCTGCCACGGATCGTTGCGATAGTGGGCCCAATAGACGGCCACGAAACTGATTCGGGCCGCCAGCATGCCCAGCAGAAACAGGCTGAACAGTACTGACTCAGGGTTGTCACCGCTACGCTTGGCAACCCGCCAGCCGACAAAAGTGGCCAGCGCCAGCGCACTGATCAGCAGCAGGTGATTAAGCGCGATGGCAAAGGTGCCAAGGGTAAAGGTCAGCATTAACGGGCGTCTCGGGTAGTAGTCCAGCGTTGCAGGAAAGTATCGGCATCGACCTCGCCAGTAATGCGCTGGCTACGACGCTCCTCGCCATCAGCGCCAATCCACAGCAGGCTCGGTGGCCCCGGCACTTTGTAACGAGCGAGCAACTCGCGGCTGGCGGCATTGTCGGCGGTCACGTCCAATCGGAGCAAGCGCACGTCACTCAGGGCTTGCATGACATTGGCTTTGCCGAACACCTGTTTTTCCATGACCTTGCACGACACGCACCAATCAGCGTAGTAGTCCAGCAGCACCCACTGGCCCTGAGCCTGCGCAGTGTCGAGTTCCTGTTGCAGTGCCTGCGGATCCTTGATGGTGGTGAAGGCATCGTGGCCAACCGGCACGGTGGCCACCGCCTGGTTCGAGGCACGAAAGACCTGCAACGGCTTGAACGGATCGTCACTGCCACCGGCCGCCCCGATCACCAGCAGGCTGCCCCACAAACCGAGCAACAACGAACTGGCGCCAAACAGATGCGCGATACGGCCGAAACCTTCCGACTGCTTCCAGGCACTGTAGGCGGCGATCAGCAGCAGCGAACCACACAAGCCGACCCACAGGGATTCGTCCAGCACCGGGCGCAGCATCAGCAACGCGGTGGCGAGGAACAGGAAGCCGAAAATACCTTTGACCAGGTTCATCCAGGCGCCAGGCTTGGGCATGAAGCGATTGCCGACGGTCACCAGTAACAGCAGCGGCACGCCGATACCGATGCCCATGGCAAACAGGATCAATCCGCCGTGCAACGCATTACCGCTTTGCGCGATGTAGAGCAGGGCTCCGGCCAGCGGCGCGGTCATGCAGGGCCCGACCAGCAGGCCGGACAGGGCACCCAGCACACCCGCGCCGATCAGGCTGCCGCCGCGCTGATTGCGCGAGACGTTTTCCAGGCGATCGCGCACGGCCACCGGCAGTTGCAGTTCGAAGTAGCCGAACATCGGCAGCGCCAGCAGCACGAAAATCGCTGCGAAGCTGCCCAGCAGCCAGGGGTTTTGCAACCAGGCTTGCAGGTTCGCCCCGAGGGAGGCGGCCAGAACGCCCATCGCGGCATACACCAGCGCCATGCTGATCACGTAGCTGCTGGCCAGGGCGAAGCCGCGTCTGGGCGTGGCGCCGCTGCCGACGATCAACCCCGCCAGAATCGGCAGCATCGGCAATGAACACGGGGTGAAGGCCAGCAACAGGCCCAGGCCGAAGAACAGCAAAAGGCTCCAGCCCAACGCCCGTTGTTGCAGGCTGCTGGCCAGTGCCTGGTCCGGTGCTTCATTGGCCGCGCTTTGCGCACTGGCGTTGCCCAGGTCCACAACTCTGGTTTGCGGCGGATAACACAAGCCGGCATCGGCACAACCCTGGTAGCTGACCTTGATCTGGCCGCTGGCACCTGCAGGTATCTTCAGTTCCAGACCCTGGCGGTAGACTTGCTGCTCACCAAAAAACTCGTCACTGTGGGCTTCACCTTCGGGCAGCGCGGGATGCTGCGCGACAGGCAAACCGTCGAACTTCAAGCGTTTCTGGTACAGGTAATAGCCGTCGGTGATTTGCCAATAGAGCTGGGTTTCCCCGGATTCCAGGCGTTCAGAGGTAAAGGTGAATGCCTTATCGACCGGGAGAAACTCTGGTTTGGTGTCGAACGGATTGCTTGCCGCCTGGGCCAGGCCCGCGATCAGAAGGGTAAACAGTAAAAACAGACGATGCATGGATAAGCCTTTGCCCAGTGCTAGTGACGTGCACAGTGGCGGGTTGCGATTAACCGATGATTAACCGCCCCGGCCTTGTGGCGCTAGCGCGTACGGCATAATGTCGGCTTAATCGGTCAAAGGCTTAATCAGCTTTATTTCTACGAGGCTCCCCATGCACGTACTGGTTTGCGAAGACGATGAGCTGATCGCTAGCGGCATTGTCGCCGGCCTGACCGCCCAGGGCCTGACCGTGGAGCACGTTGCCACGGCGTCCTCCGCCCGGGCGATGCTCAAGGTGGCGGAGTTTGACGTGATGGTGCTCGACCTTGGCCTGCCGGACGAAGATGGCCTCAAGCTGCTGCAGCAGTTGCGCCATCAAGGCCTGGAACTGCCGGTCCTGATCCTCACCGCGCGTGACTCGGTCACCGACCGCGTCGATGGCCTGCAAGCCGGTGCCGATGATTACCTGCTCAAACCGTTCGACTTGCGTGAACTCGCTGCACGCCTGCATACGCTGTTGCGACGGGTGGCGGGGCGCAGCGTCAACCTGATCGAACATGGTGCCCTGACCTACGACCCGAGCAGCCGCGAAACCATGCTCGCGGGGCAGCCGGTGGACCTGTCGCGCCGCGAGCAGTCACTGCTGCAAGCCTTGTTGCATAACCGTGGTCGGGTGTTGTCCACCGAGCAACTGAAGGACAGCGTCTACGGCTTCAACGACGAACTGGAGAGCAACGCCCTCAACGTCCATATCCATCACCTGCGGCGCAAGCTTGGCAATGGCATTGTCGAGACCGTGCGCGGCCTGGGCTATCGCCTGGGGCCGGCTGATGGTGGAGAAGAATCGAAGTGATGAGTCTGCGTTTGCGCCTGAGTCTGACGCTCGGCGCCGCATTTGCGCTGATCTGGGCCCTGGCCGCGGCCTGGATGCTCAGCGATCTGCGCAATCAAATGATGTTTTCCCTCGACCAGCGCCTGGTGGCGTCGGCACGCATGGTCGCCGGCCTGATGGAGCAACTGCCGCCCGTGCCGAGCAAGGGCGAGGGCACTCATTTCAGCGCCGAACAATTGAACATTCCCGGTGGCATGGCGTGCCAGGTCAGCTCGTTGCGTGGTGAAATCCTTGCCCGCAGCCACAGCGATCCGCAGCAAGCCCTGGAGGCCGAGAAACTGGGGTTTCACGATCAGATGATCGACGGCGCGCCGTGGCGCAGTTTCACATTGGCCCGGGGCGATCTGCGCATCACCACCGCCGACCGGCAGATCGAGCGCGAGGCGTTGAACATGTCGATCCTGCTGGCCGCTTCGGTACCGGTGGGCGTGGCCTTGCTCGGATGCCTGTGCCTGCTCTGGCTGGGTATCGGCCAGGGGCTGGCGCCGCTCAACCGCATGCGCGATGCCTTGATGCGCCGCAGCGCCGACTCCCTCGAGCCCTTGCAGATCCAGCCGCTGCCCAGCGAGCTGCAACCCTTGCTGGAAACCCAGAACCAGTTGCTCCAGCGCATCGGCAAGACCATCGAGCGTGAACGGCGCCTGACCGGTGATGCGGCCCACGAGTTGCGCAGCCCGCTGACCGCGATCAAGACCCACCTGCAAGTGGCGCGCATGACCGACGGCAACGCCCGGGATCAGTCCCTGGCCCGGGCCGAAGAGGGCGCGGATCGTATGCATCGCACCCTTGAGCAATTGCTGTTGCTGGCGCGAGTCGAGGGCAGCCTGTCGTTTGACGACGGTGTGCAGTGCAACGCCGAGCAAGTGGCGAAACTGGCGATCCAGGACGCGGCGAGCGGCGATCGTCAACGCATCAAATTCCAGGCGCCGGGCAAGGTCTCCGCTGCGCCTGTGCAAATGCCCGCCGTGCTGTCGATTGCCGCACTGCGCAACTTGCTCGACAACGCACTGCGGCATACCCCTGCCGACAAAGCGGTGGAGTTGAGCCTGGAAACCACCGGCAATCGTGTGCAGTTCGTGGTGCGCGACCATGGCCCGGGGATCGCCGAAGAGGATCTGCAACATCTGACCCAGCGTTTCTGGCGCAACGGCCAGAGCACCGGTTGTGGTCTGGGGCTGGCGATTGTCCAGGCCATCGTCCAGCGTTGCGGCTGCACGTTGCATTTCGATAGCCGTCCGGACGGCTTGCGGGTAGAGCTGACGATGCCGCTGCAATCTATCTGAAAATCACCACATGCCAATGTAGGAGCGAGCTCTGCTCGCGATGGTCGATAACGAAAACGCGTGCTTTCTGAATGCACGCGGTGTTCTTGAGTCCATCGCGAGCAGAGCTCGCTCCTACAGAGGTTTGCGTGTTACCGCCTAAATCCCTCAAGCGCTGATGCGTTTCCAGAACAGGAAAACTTTACTGAGGGTTAGAGAGATGTCAGTCGCTACCAGCCTTATCGAAGAGCAGCCGGTGACGTCCGCCGAGACGCTTTATCAGTTCAACGAATCGCCATTGCTCGCCCGTCAGAGCCAGCAGGAATCCAACGCCCGCAGCTATCCGCGACGCATTCCCCTGGCGCTCAAGCGCGCCAAGGGTATTTACGTCGAAGACGTCGAAGGCCGCACCTTCATCGACTGCCTGGCCGGTGCCGGGACCCTGGCCCTGGGGCACAACCACCCGGTGGTGATCGAAGCCATCCAACAAGTGCTGACCGATGAACTGCCGCTGCATACCCTGGACCTGACCACGCCGGTCAAGGACCAGTTCGTCCAGGATCTGTTCGGCCTGCTGCCGACTGCCCTGGCTGCTGAAGCAAAGATCCAGTTCTGCGGCCCGACCGGCACCGATGCCGTGGAAGCTGCGCTGAAACTGGTGCGTACCGCCACCGGTCGTAGCACCGTGATCTCGTTCCAGGGCGGTTATCACGGGATGAGCCAGGGCGCGTTGAGCCTGATGGGCAGCCTCGGGCCGAAAAAACCGCTGGGCGCCTTGCTCGGCAGCGGCGTGCAGTTCATGCCGTACCCTTACGATTACCGCTGCCCGTTCGGGCTGGGTGGTGCACAAGGGGTCAAAGCCAACCTGAGCTATCTGGAAAACCTGCTCAACGATCCCGAGGCCGGCGTGCAATTGCCGGCGGCGGTGATCGTGGAAGTGGTGCAGGGCGAGGGCGGGGTGATTCCGGCTGACCTGGACTGGTTGCGCGGAGTGCGCCGGATCACCGAAAAGGCGGGCGTCGCACTGATCGTCGATGAAATCCAGAGCGGTTTCGCCCGCACCGGCAAGATGTTCGCCTTCGAGCACGCCGGGATCATTCCCGATGTCGTGGTCATGTCCAAGGCCATCGGCGGGAGCCTGCCGTTGGCGGTGGTGGTCTATCGCGACTGGCTCGACACCTGGCTGCCGGGCGCCCATGCGGGGACGTTCCGTGGCAACCAGATGGCCATGGCCGCCGGTTCCGCCGTGATGCGTTATCTGGTCGAACACAAGGTCTGCGAGCATGCCGCCGCGATGGGCGAGCGCCTGGCCGAGCACTTGCGCATCCTGCAGCGGGACTTCCCGCAACTGGGTGATATTCGTGGGCGTGGCTTGATGCTCGGAGTCGAACTGGTCGACCCGACGGGCGCGCTGGATGCCCAGGGTCACCCGCCGGCCTTTGCCCGCCTGGCTCCGTTGGTGCAGCGCGAATGCCTCAAGCGTGGCTTGATCCTGGAACTGGGTGGCCGCCATGGCGCGGTGGTGCGCTTTCTGCCGCCACTGGTGATTACCGCTGCGCAAATCGATCGTGTGGCCGAGATTTTTGGTCGGGCCCTGGCCGCTGCCATCGCCAATCCCTAAATTTTTCGCACCGGGGAACGTTCCTTCTACATAACGGCTGCGCACACAGCGCAGCCCGCCCTACAACGATGGAGAGACACCATGACGTCAGTATTCGACCGCGAGGACATCCTCTTTCAGGTCGTGGTCAACCACGAAGAGCAATACTCGATCTGGCCCGACTACAAAGCCGTGCCACAAGGCTGGCGCACCGTGGGCAAAAGCGGGCTGAAAAAAGAATGCCTGGCTTACATCGAAGAGACTTGGACCGATATGCGTCCGTTGAGCTTGCGGCAAAAGATGGATGAGTAGGCGGCTGTGGCGCACTGAGTCGTCATGCAAAAAGAAGCCCGCTGGACTGGTGACAGTCAGCGGGCTTTTTCATGCCTGGAGTTTGTGTTGTCTGTCCGGCTGCCTTCGCGGGCAAGCCCGCTCCCACATTTGGAATGCGGTTCCCTGTGGGAGCGGGCTTGCTCGCGAAGAACGATAACGCGGTCCAACCGAGGTTACGCGCCGCCAAGTCCCTTGATGAGTAAATCCACATTCCCCTCCAGTTCAGCCACCGGATTCTCGGCATCGGTGCTCAACACCACCAACCGGCTACCCGACCCGGCAATCACGGCTTTGAGCGCCTCCGACGGTTGCCGGTGATGCAGCACCACCGCCACATCATTGTCCTTGAGCGTTGTGCCCAATTGCTTGAGCGCCTCGGCTGTCCACTCGGCGTCGGGGCGCGGGTCCTGAGCGATCAATTCCAGATTGAGACCACCAATCAGGTAGCCGAAATGATCGCTCAGGCTCATCACACTGAGGTTGTCCGCACTGGCCAGCCGCGCTTCGCTGGTGGCGCTGAGCTTGAGCAGGCGTTGCTTGAGCGCTGCCAGGTTGGCGTCGATTTTCGGCTTGGCCTCGGGGGCCAGGCGCACCAGGTCCGCCGCCATCACATCGGCCATGCGCCCCATGTTGTTGCTGGAGAACCATGGCTGACTGTTCAGCCCGTCGACCTTGCTGTCGGGTTGCACGGCAATACCGGGCAGGGCGCCGTCCACCGGGCGGGCGGCATCGACTTCGACGATGCGGATATTGCTGCGCCGGGAGATCGGGTACAGCGGGTCGTCTGGCCACAGTGAACGCAGGCCGATCACCGCATCGGCATCATTTGCCAGCTTGGCCAGCGCCGGGGCGCCACGCCCGGTGAAGTAGGCGGTCTGGCGGCTGCCGGGCAGGTTGGCCGGCGCGGCGCGTTCGAGGCTGACATCGGTGCCTTTGAGCAGCACTTCACCGAGACCATAGGTAATCGGCAAGGAGGCCAGTACGCGCAGCGGTTTGCCGCTGCTGGCGGCGACGGCCGTGGTGGTCAGACCGCACAGGGCAACGGCGAGGGTCAGTTGGCGCAGTGAAAAATTCATTTATCCAAGGTTCCCTTTCAGGCTGGGGACGACGCCGCGCGCGAGGGCGGCCAGGGCGAAGGCGATACCGGCCACGAGGATGATCGCGGCACCGGACGGGATCGGCAGGTCGAAGACGATCGGCGCAAGAATCCCGCACAGCGTGCTGACGGTGGCGATCAGCACCGAACACCAGAAAAAGCCCTTCAGCGATTGGCTGAGCAAACGCGCCGCCGCTGCCGGAATCACCAGCAGGGCACCGACCAGGATCGCGCCGATGACCTTCACGGCGGCGACGGTGATCAGCGTCACCAGAATCACGAACAGATAATCCAGGGTCTTCACCGCCACGCCGCGCACCGCCGCCAGTTGTGGATTGAAACTGGCGAGCATGATGCGGTTGTACAAAGGCAAAGCCAGGGCCATCACCAGCGAACCGACGATGGCCAATACCAGCAGGTCATTGCCGTTGACCGTCAGCACTGAACCGAACAGCACGTTTTCCAGGATGTGCACGTTGATCTTGCCCGCCAGAATCAACAGCAGGCTGGCGCCCAGGGCGAGCGACACCGAAAGGAACACGCCGATCAAGGTGTCCGGCGCCAGGCCGGTGCGGTTGCGCAGGTAGTTGAGCAAAATGCCGAACAGCAGGCAGTAGCCGAACAGGCTGCCGTAGGGGCCGGTGTAGGGTTCGCCGAGCAAAATGCCGATGGCCACGCCGGTCAACGCGGCATGGCCGACGGCTTCGGAGAAAAACGCGAAGCGCTTGACCACCACCAGCGTCCCCAGGCCGCCCAGCACCGGGCCGATCAGCAGCCCGGCAATCAACGCGTTGACTACAAACCCATAGGCTAGCGCCTCGGGCAGATAACCCGACGACGCCCAGCCCTGGACCATCAGGCGAAAAGCTTCGTAACTCATCAGGCAAGGCTCCGTGGGTGGGTCGAGAACAGCGTCAACAGACGCTCCGGTGTCAGCGCCTGTTGCGGCGTGGCATCGAACAGCACCCGGCGATTGAGGCCGGTGACGTGATCGGCCAGGCGCCCGACCGCTTCCAGGTCGTGCTCGATCCACAGCACGGTGATGCCAGCCGCTCGCCAGTCGCCGAGCAAGCGTTCGAACACTTGAATGCCGGCCTCATCGAGGGCCGACATCGGCTCGTCGAGCACCAGTAATTGCGGAGGCGGGATCAGTCCCTGGGCCAGCAACACCCGTTGCCGCTCACCGCCGGACAGCGCGCCCATGCGGCGCTTGCGTTTGTCCTGCATGCCGACCCGTTCAAGGGCCTCGCCAATCGCCGCCGCGTAGTGTTTGCTCAAACCGAGAAACGCCGGGCGACGCTGGCACATGGCGGCCATGAAATCGTCGACGGTCATCGGCAAGCCCCGGTCGAACTCCAGTGCCTGTGGTACATAGCCGATGGTGCCGGGCTCGCCCGGCCATTGCAGGCTCAAGCGGCCCTGATGCGGCATTTGCCCGAGCAGGGTCTTGATCAACGAACTCTTGCCACCGCCGTTGGGACCAACCAACGCGTGCACGCTGCCGGGACGGACCTGGAAGGTCACCTTGTCGAGGATCGTCGTGCGCCCGAGGGTCAGGCTGACATCGGCAAACTCCAAGGCCGGCCCCGCTCCCACAGGGTATTCGGCGCTTGGGGTGGTGAGCGTTTCTTTCGATGTCATGCGCCGGACTCCTGAATCGCCCGCACCACGGTGTTGAGGTTGCCGGTCATTTCCTTTTCGTACTTGTCGGCGGTGTATTCGCCGTAGGAGATGTGCGACAGCGGATACAGCTTCACGCCTGATTCACGCTGAATGGTGTCGACGTAAGTGGAGGGGAAATCCATTTCCGAGAAGATCACCTTCACGTCCAGTTCACGCAGTTGATCGATGGTCTTTTTCAGCTGGCTCGGGCTCGGCTCGATACCGTGGGCGGGTTCGACCACGGCCGTGACTTCGAGACCGAACTCACGCAGCAGGTAGTCGTACGCCGCGTGCACTGTGGCCACCCGCAGCTCGGCGTTCGGTGCCTGGGTCAGTTTGGCCAGGGCGTCGGCGCGCATCTTGCGCAGGCGCTTGCCGTAGGCGCGGGCGTTCTCGGTGTAGGTCTTGGCATTGGCCGGATCAAGCTTGCCCAGCTCCCGGGCGATGTTGTTGACCTGGGCAATCGAGGCACTGATCGACAGGAAGGTGTGCGGGTTTACCACTTTGCCGGCACCACGAGCGGCAACGCCGGTGGCCGCCAACAGCGGCACGTTTTCGTTGGCTTCGATCACCGGCACGTTCGGGGTTTCGCTGGCCGCGATCATGCGGTCGGCGAAATCGTCATGGCCTACGCCGTTGAGCACGATGACGTCCAGCCCGCTGATGCGCTTGATGTCTTCGGCGCGGGGTTCGTAGGCATGCGGGTTGAAACCGGCCGGGATCAGCGGCACCACTTCGGCCTTGTCGCCGACGATGTTCGCCACGTAGCTGTAATAGGGATGCAGGGTGATGCCGATGCGCAGGCGTTTGGCTGCGTCGTCGGCACTGGCGAGGGATGGCAGCAGGCAGGCCAGCAGGCCGACCAGCAGCAAGCGCAAGATAGAGCGTTGAGATGAAATGGGCATGGGAAAGCGGTCTTCTCTCGAGTGGGGCGAGGGTTCAGTGCCGGTGCTGGCGGGTCACGCCAGCATCGAATTGCGCGACGATCTGTTGCCAGCCTGTGCTTTCGAGCGAGGCATCGCTGAGGTCAGCCGGAGCCGTGGGCGTGCCGGCGCGGTTGAGCCAGATGTCCGGGGCGGCATCGGTGGCGGTCAGGCGCATCAGGAATGAACCGGCGACCGTCGGCACCTGGCTCTGGCCGAAGTAGGCTTTGGCGTTGAGCAATTGCCAGGCATGGCCGCCACGGCTGACGGAACTGGCGTCCTGGGCAAATGGGGCAAAGCCTTCCTCAGCGAGGACCTCGGGAGTCGGCAGGGTTTGCTGTTCCTGGCGCAGCCAATGAATCTCGTCCAGCGTCACCCGCAAATCGGCATAGATACCTTGCTCAGAGGCACTGAGGTCGCGGCGGGCATCCAGTTGATGGCTGTTGACGCTGCTGACCTCATGGGATTCGCCGCGCCAGAGCACCACAGTCCCTGCGACTGCGAGGATCACCAGGCACATCAGCAGAACGTAGAGGGTTTCGTGGCCGGCACCGGCCGGGCGTACGACTTGGGTTGTTGGAGTGCTCATGGCGCTTCGATGTCCGCTTGGTCGATTTCCACCACGTGACCGGGGCCTGCGTCGAACAGCACGTAGAACTCGGCGCCGGGTTTCTTGAAGGTCAGGGTCGAATCGGCGCCGAGTTTGCCCGGCACCAGAATGGTTTCGTCGTAGCCGATCACATCGAGGGTCACGCCCGGCGCGCCGCTGCCGTCGGAAAAACCGCCGGTGCATTTGATCTGCTCGGCGTCGATGGCCTTGCATTCGCACATCGGGTTGTGGGCCAGGGCGCTGGCGCTGAATCCGCCGCAGAGCACCAGCAACAGGGCTTTGAGCGGGCGAAGTGGGGGGATCATGGTTTGCCTCCTTGTTTGTTCAGCCAGGCGATGGTGGCGGGGGAGGCCTGGTTCAAAGGTATGAATGCCTGATACATGGAGCCGTCCCAGCCTTCCATGGTGATCCACAGCTCGGCGTCGGCCGTGGTTTTTTCCGGGACGGGCAGCGAAGCGCCCATGCGATACGGGGTGCCGAAGAAAATCACCCCGGCAGCACGCAGACTGCGGGGCTTGCCGATGCGCAGGTGCGTAGCCTTGACCTGTCCGATGCAGGCATCGCACAGCGCGGCGTTGAAGCCCTTCATGTAGCCGGCCGGGCCATCGAGCGTGGGCGCGGCATTGCGCAGCTCCGCCAGGCGCAGGCTCCAGGGGCCGACCTGGACTTCACCGATTTCCCGTTCGCCCAGGCCACTGTCACCACGCATCAGCGCCTCGTCCGCGAAGTACTTGGGCATGAAACCGAGTGGAATCAGCAGCAACAGGACATTCAGGTGAAAGCGCCATTTGTGCCAGAAAACGCTCAGGCGCGAAGGTTGTGAGGCCGCAATGACTTTGCTCACAGGTTGACCTCCGACGGTTCATTGTTCGTGGTCGGTTGCGCAGCGGTACCACGCGGTTTTTTGTTGCTGCGCTTGAAGGCATTGGCGGTGGCCAGCGCCGTGCGCTTGGTCCAGATCAGCAAGCCGCTGAGCACCATCATGCTCAGCAGCAGACCGAAGAACGCCCAGATCAGCTTGATCCACAGGCCACCGAAGTCCCCGGTGTGCAGCGGGCGCATGGATTCGGTGACGAACTCCAGGGTCGAACGATCCGAAATCAGGCGCGTGGCGGCGATTTCGCCGTTATACGGGTTGAGGGTCGCGGTCTGGAACATCAGCGGATACCAGCCGCGTCCGCCGACATCCAGATGGCTGTAGGCATTGCCTGGCAGGCTGACGAAGCTGGCTTCCAGCCCGGAAATCTTCTGCGAGGCAATTGCAATCGCGCGGTCAAGGTCGATGCGCGGCGCAGGCGAACCATCGGGCGACAGCGGCACCGCTTCACGGGACATCGCCGGAATGATCTTTTCCGTGGATATGGAAATCTGGTTATCGAACAGCAGCGCCTGGATCAGGAACCAGGTACCGGTGATGGAAATGACCGCGATGAACCAGATCGACCAGATGCCGCTCAAGCGGTGGAAGTCGCCCCAGAAAATCCGCGCGCCGTGGCGAATACGCAGGGTCGGGCGGAAAAAACCTTTCCAGAAACGTTTGTAGACCACCAGCCCCGTGACCAGTGAAGCCAGTAGCGGCAGGCCGAGAAACGACACCAGGTACCAGCCCCAGCTATAGCCATTGGTGAACGGCACCAGCCACCAACCGTGCAGGGCGCGGGTGAACGCGCGAAAGTTGAATTCCGGCGCGACACCCTGGATAACGCCGCTGTACGGATTGACGTAAATCACCACCGAGCGCCCATCGGGGTAGCTGACTTCGACATCCAGCGCGAAGTGCGACTCGTCGGGCCGACTGATGCTCTGCACCACGGTCTGCGGCTCGGCCTTGTCGATGGCCTCGATGACCTGCTGATAACTGAGCAGCGGTGCATCGTCCGAGGGCTGGCTGGCGCGCATGGACGGGTTGGCCAGCCAGACGATTTCCTGGCTGAGCACCGCCAGGGTGCCGGTCACGCAGACGATCAGCACGAAAAACCAGATCGGCAACGCCAGCCAGCTATGGACCAGGAACCAGATTTTTGAACGGGACTTCTTTGACATATTGGAGGTCTTGCCTGGATGAGAGGCTGCTCGGCTGCGGGCTTCGCAGGATTGAGGGCCCTGAAGGTCCAGTCGTGGCTTTTGCCTACGCGAAAGGACTGCATCTAGGTAGGACGGATGAGCAGGGGAAATCCCGAACGGAGAAATGAAAGAAAATGTTTCGCATTACCGGAAGCCTGGATTGGGCTTGCTTGCGAAAGTGCCTTGAGGTCAGCGCAGTTGTTGAGGGCGAGGCAGAGAGGGGGAGCGCGGAACAACCCGCGCGCGGTGAGCCCGGCGCGGGAACGAAGACTCAGCGCAGGAAGTCGAGCGCCTCGGCGAGCAACAGTTCAGGGGCTTCTTCGGCAATGTAATGGCCGGCCGGCAAGGCTTTGCCGCGCACGTCGGTTGCCACGTGCTGCCACTCCTCGAGCGGTTCGAAGCAGCGCCCGACCGTACCTTCGGCGCCCCACAACACCAGCAGGGGCAGATTCAGCTGATGGCCGGACTCGATATCGGCGCGGTCGTGGTCCAGGTCAATGCTGGCGCTGGCGCGATAGTCCTCGCAGATGCCGCGTGCAGCCCCTGGCTGTTTCAGGCAGCGCAGGTATTCGCCGAAGGCTTCGTCGGTAAAGGGTTTGAGCCCGGCGCTACGGCTGCCCATGACGCTGCGCAGATAGGACTCCGGATCAGCTTCGATCAGGGTTTCCGGCAATGGTGCCGGACGAATCAGGAAGAACCAGTGCCAATAGGCGCGGGCAAAGGCTTCGTTGGTTTGCGCGTACATCGACAGGGTCGGGGCGATGTCGAGCAGTACCATGCGCCGCACGGCATCTGGATGGTCGAGCGCCAGGCGATGGGCAACCCGGGCACCACGATCGTGGGCGAGGATCGAGAAATGCTCGAACCCCAGGGACTTCATCAACTCGACGGCGTCCCGGGCCATCTCCCGTTTTGAATAGTGGTTATGGTGCTCGTCCGCCGACGGCTTGCCGCTATCGCCGTAACCGCGCAGGTCGGCGGCCACCACGGTGAAGTGTTTGGCCAGTTGCCCGGCGACCTTGTGCCAGATGACATGGGTCTGTGGATGGCCGTGCAGCAACAGCAGGGCAGGCCCGTTACCGCCGATGCGGTAGGCGATATCCACACCGTTGACGTGGCACTGGTCTTTGCGGAATCCGGCAAACATGGGTGACTCCTTGTAATGGTTGCCGCCATCCTGAAATCCCCGGAGGCCGAGAGCAAGGCTCAAAGTGTGGTGTGTTTGTTCATGAACCGTGTACGGCAAGCGGGATCAATGTGGGAGCGGGCTTGCTCGCGAAGAGGACGGCACATTCGAAATCCATGTCGCCTGGAACACCGCCTTCGCGAGCAAGCCCGCTCCCACAGGACTTGTGGATACACGCAAATTCCGCAAGCACCGAGGACTAATGTGGGAGCGGGCTTGCTCGCGAAGAGGCCCGCTCCAACACCGAAGATCAACCCTGCGAAAACATCTCCTTCGCCCGTTGCTCGATCTGTTCCTGGGTCAGGTCTTCCTTGCGAGTGGCGAGGAACCACAGGTGACCGTAGGGATCTTTCAAGGTGCCCGAACGGTCGCCGTAGAATTGATCCTTGACCTCGGACACCACCGTTGCACCGGCATCGATGGCCTGTTTGTAGGACTTGTCGACATCCGTAACGTACAAATGCAGACCCACGGACGGCGAATTGTCCGGATTGCGCAGTGGTCCTTGATCGCAAGGTGTGCCCAGCATGATCGGGCAGTCGCCGATACGCAGTTCGGCGTGACCGACACCGCCATCGGGCATGTTCAGGCGCATGACTTCGATGGCACCGAAGGCTTTTTTGTAGAAGGCGATGGCTTCGGCGGCTTTGTTGATGCCCAGGTAGGGGGTGATGCTGTGATACCCCTCCGGAATGGGTTTGACGCTCATGATGGATCTCCCTGTTCTTGTTGTGTGAATGGAAAGTGCCTGTGCCGTTATACGACCGAATAAATATAGGCCAGTCTCTTTCGCCTCACCGAGCGCCCGACGAGCAGCAACGCCACACAAATGCCATCAGGTCGGCTCCAGCCAGTGCGCCCCCGGCCCGCGTTCCCCCAGCACGTCGCCGGCATTGCGCAATGGACAAGCCTCCATCGACAGGCAACCACAACCGATACAGCCGTTGAGACGATCGCGCAGCAGGGTCAATTGGTTGATGCGCTCATCCAGTTCCCGACTCCATTGCGCCGACAGGATTTTCCAGTCCGCCGCCGTCGGCGCCCGATTGTCGGGCAGACTCTTGAGCGCTTCGCCAATCTCCGCCAAAGGGATCCCCAGGCGTTGGGCAACCTTGATCAACGCCACCCGTCGCAACACTTCCCTCGGATAGCGGCGCTGGTTGCCCTGATTGCGATTGCTTTTGATCAGCCCCCTGGACTCATAGAAGTGCAGCGCCGTGACTGCCACACCGCTGCGCGCCGCGACCTGGCCGACGGTGAGTTCCTTGTGCAGGTTTTCCGGGGTGATCATTTAAAAATTGCCTCTTGACCTCTAGTTAACTAGAGGTTTTACCCTGCACACCTTCGGATCGCAAGATTCGCCTTACATGTGAGTGGGGACATTTCATGCAAGCCTCAGAGAACAATCGCAGCTTTGCCCAACTGATCGAATTCGAGATCGAGCCGCATCAACAGCCCGCGCTGGTGTTGGCCCTGTCGGCCCAGACCGAGCATCTGGCCCGGCAGCACCGTGGCTTTCTCAGTGCCAGTATCCAGGCCAGCGACGATGGCCGACGCGTACTCAATTATCTGCAATGGCAAACCCGAGAAGCAGGGGAGGCCGCGTTCCGGGCCTTTGAAAGCGGCGAAGTGGATTTCTGGCAGTTGATCCGCGCCCATCAGGCGAAGGCGGTGACCTTCGGATCGTTCCAGGTGCTGCACAGTCTGCAGCGCAGCCACGACAACGCACTGCATTGCAGTCTGGTGGGCTGATACAGGCAAGGACAATGATCGCCATTTGCTGATAGGCACTATTGAAAGCGTTGATTTCTGCTGCCCGGGAGGCGCGGGTAGCCTGTGTTCATTGCCTCGAACCCAGTCGCCAGGACGCCAGAAATGAAACCGATGATTGCCACTTTGCTGATGCTCGCCGTCTCTGTACTCGCCGGATGTGCCAGCCATGTTTCCCCGGAGCTTCGTCCTTACACGGCTGAAGAAAGCAAGGAACTGGCGCTGGAAGCGCTGAACCGCCGTGGACTGTCCTTCGATGAATACCACGCGAAGAAAGCCGAACTGCTCGGCCAGCCGCAGAAGTCGTTCGGCTTCGACAACCAGGGTGAAATGAACGCCGGGCGATCTGTACAGCTGCACGGTCGTCCTAGCTGAGGCAAAACTGTACTGCTCCAAGTTTCGCGCAACTGTCCATGGGTTTCGCCCAAGGTGTGCGGTAGGGTCAATACCTGACTGACCCTGACGGACTGCCACCCATGACGCTCTCACTCGATCTGCTGCTGGGCTTCGCCCTGTTTGCCCTCGTCACTTCGATCACGCCCGGCCCGAACAACACCATGTTGCTGGCATCCGGGGTGAACTTCGGCTTCAACCGCACGATTCCGCACATGCTCGGTATCACTTGTGGCTTCTTTGTACTGGTGGTGGCGGTCGGCTTTGGCCTGGGCGCGGTGTTCCAGACTTACCCGTTGCTCTACACCGTGCTGCGTTACGTGGGGGCGGCGTATCTGCTGTATCTGGCGTGGAAAATCGCCCATTCCGGACCGGTCTCGGAGAGCCAGCAAGGCGAGGCGAAACCGATCAGTTATCTGGGCGCCGCCGCGTTCCAATGGGTCAATCCCAAGGCCTGGATCATGGCCATTGGCGCCATCAGCACCTACACGCCGATGCAAGGTTACTTCACTAATGTGATCGTGATCGCTGCCGTCTTTGCCATCATCAACCTGCCGAGTGTCGGTGTCTGGGCCGCTTGCGGCACGCTGTTACGCAATGTCCTGAAGGACCGTCGCTGGCTGCGCCTGTTCAATTGGGGCATGGCCGCGCTGCTGGTGGTCTCGCTGTATCCGCTGATGCTCGAAAGCTTTAGCTGACGCATTGCTTCAACCGGTTGCCCGATGCCTGTTAAGCTGACTTTTCAGGAGCGTTCCTACGCACTTTTAAATGAAGTAGTTCTTCTTTAACGGCATCCGATCAGGTATTGGTACGTTCTGAAAACAGCGCGCAGCTCACAAGGCTGCGCTTTGCCGTTTGCAGTTACGAGCTTCCTGATCCCGGAACACGCTCTGCGAGTCTTTTATGAATAAACGTCCGTTGTATTTCGATTACGCCGCCACCACGCCGGTGGATGAGCGGGTCATCAAGGTGATGGTCGAATGTCTGGGCTTTACCGGCAATTTCGGCAACCCGGCCTCCAGTTCCCACGTCTTCGGCCAGCAGGCCCGGCAATCGGTCGAACAGGCGCGACGCCAGGTCGCCGAACTGGTCGGCGCGACGCCTGGGCAGATCGTCTGGACCTCCGGCGCCACTGAATCCAACAACCTCGCGCTCAAAGGCGTGGCCCAGGCCCGCGGTACTGGCGGCGGCCATATCATCACCAGCCAGATCGAACACAAGGCCATCCTCGATACCGCCAAACAATTGCAGGATGCCGGTGTCGCCGTGACGTACCTGGTGCCGGACGCCGAGGGTCTGATTACCGCGCAAGCGGTCAGCGAAGCCATGCGCGAGGACACTTTCCTGGTGTCGCTGATGCTGGTCAACAACGAGCTGGGCACCCTCAACGATATTCCCGCCATCGGTCAGGTCGTGCGTGATCGCGGGGCGTTGTTCCATGTCGACGCCGCACAGGGCGCGGGCAAAGTGGCGATCGACCTCGCGCAGTGGCCAGTGGACCTGATGTCGTTTTCCGCGCACAAGCTCTATGGCCCCAAAGGCATCGGTGCGTTGTACGTCGGTCCGCGCGCCAAGCAGCGTTTGCAGGCGCAGATCCATGGTGGCGGGCATGAGGGCGGTTTGCGATCCGGTACTCTGGCGACCCATCAGATTGTCGCCATGGGCTCGGCTTTCGCCTTGGCGGCCGCCTCTTTTGATGAAGAGAAAGCCGTTATCGTGTATTTGCGTGAGCGCTTGCTCGAGCAGTTGTCGAGCATTCCTGGCGTGCGGCTCAATGGCAGCCCGACCCGGCGCATCCCCCATACCCTGAGCCTGACCTTCGCAGAAGGTGAGTTCAACCCGGCAGCGTTGCAGGCCTCGATTGCGTTTTCCGCGACCTCGGCCTGCAACTCCGCGAGCAATGCCCCATCCCATGTACTGCTGGCCCTGGGGCACGACGCCCGCTCGGCCAGTCGCACCATCCGCTTGAGTCTCGGGCGTTTTACCACCGAGCAGGACATCGACCAGGCGGTTCAACTGATCAAGGCGGCCTGCGCCAGTGCTCCGGCATTCTGGCAGTAGGGCGACGAAGCGCCGGCGCTGATCGGCACTCAACAATAATGATGAAGTGGTTAGCAGGAGACACGATGAATACGCAGCTTTCGATCAATGGATCGGTGCCCCAGCGCCTGGCGCAAACCCGCGAGCTGATGAGCCGGGAAGGCATTCACGCCTTGCTGGTGCCGTCGGCCGACCCGCACCTGTCCGAGTACCTGCCGGGTTACTGGCAGGGGCGCCAGTGGTTGTCGGGCTTCCATGGTTCGGTCGGCACGCTGATCGTGACCCCGGATTTTGCCGGCGTCTGGGCCGACAGCCGTTACTGGGAGCAGGCGACCAAGGAACTCAAGGGCAGCGGCATTGACCTGGTCAAGCTGCAACCGGGTCAACCCGGGCCTCTGGAATGGCTAGCCGAGCAAACTCCCGAGGGTGGCGTTGTGGCAGTCGATGGCGCGGTCATGGCCGTGGCTTCGGCACGGACCCTGGGCAGCAAACTTGAAGAGCGTGGCGCCCGTCTGCGCACCGACATCGACCTGTTGAGCGGTGTCTGGAGCGACCGCCCAGGTCTGCCGAACGAACCGATCTATCAACACCTGCCACCGCAAGCGACGGTCAGTCGTGGCGAAAAACTCGCCCAACTGCGTGAAACCCTTCAGGCGCGGGGTGCCGACTGGCATTTCATCGCCACACTGGATGACATCGCCTGGCTGTTCAACCTGCGCGGCGGCGACGTGTCGTTCAACCCGGTATTCGTTTCCTTTGCCCTGATCAATCAGCAACAGGCCACGCTGTTCGTGGCCTTGAGCAAGGTCAGCGCCGAGTTGCGTGCAGTCCTCGAACAGGACGGCGTGACCTTGCGCGACTACAGCGAAGTTGCCGCTGCACTGCGCGCCGTGCCGAGTGGCGCGAGCCTGCAAGTCGACCCTGCGCGGGTCACGGCGGGGTTGCTGGACAACCTCGACAGCGGGGTGAAACTGATCGAAGGGCTGAACCCGACCACCCTGGCCAAATCGCAAAAAAGCCTGGCCGATGCCGAACACATCCGTCAGGCCATGGAACAGGACGGCGCAGCGCTGTGCGAATTCTTCGCCTGGCTGGACTCGGCACTGGGGCGCGAGCGCATCACCGAACTGACCATTGATGAAAAACTCACCGCCGCCCGTGAGCGCCGTCCGGACTACGTGTCGCTGAGCTTCAACACCATCGCCGCGTACAACGCCAATGGCGCGATGCCGCACTACCACGCCACCGAAGAAGAGCACGCGGTGATCGAAGGCGACGGTCTGTTGCTGATCGACTCCGGCGGCCAGTACCTGGGGGGCACTACCGACATCACGCGGATGGTCGCGGTGGGCACTCCGACCGATGAGCAAAAGCGCGACTGCACCCGCGTGCTCAAGGGCGTGATTGCCCTGTCCCGCGCGCAGTTCCCCAAAGGCATTCTGTCGCCGCTGCTCGATGCCATCGCCCGCGCGCCTATCTGGGCGGAAAGTGTCGACTACGGTCATGGCACCGGTCATGGCGTTGGCTACTTCCTGAACGTCCACGAAGGTCCGCAAGTCATCGCTTACCAGGCCGCACCTGCACCGCAAACCGCGATGCAACCCGGCATGATCACGTCCATTGAGCCGGGCACCTATCGTCCGGGGCGTTGGGGTGTGCGGATCGAAAACCTGGCGATGAACCGTGAGGCGGGTAAAAGCGAATTCGGCGAGTTCCTGAAGTTTGAAACGCTGACCCTGTGCCCGATCGATACGCGTTGCCTGGAAACGTCGCTGCTGAGCGAAGACGAAAAGCAGTGGTTCAACGCCTACCACGCCGAAGTGCGCGAGCGTCTGAGCCCGTTGGTCGAGGGCGCTGCGCTGGATTGGTTGAATACCCGTACTGCGGCTATCTGATGTGAAGCTCGGGCGCGTTATCCAGCGCCTGAGTCATGTAGTCGACAAAGGCTTTGACCCTGGCGGATTGGCGACGATTCGCCGGGGATACGGCATAAATTGGCAGCGACAACGTACTGTAATCCTGCAAAATCGCGCTCACCCGGCCGGCGCCCAGGTCTTCGCTGAACAGCCACACCGGTGACAGCGCAATCCCCAATCCCCCCAGCACCATTTCGCGGATCGCCTCGGAACTGTTGCTCTGCGCATTGCCCTTGATCCGCACTTCGTAGCGTTGGGCGTCTTTTGTGTACACCCACAGGTTTTGGCTATTCAGCAGGTTGAACATCAGGCAGTTGTGCCTGCCCAGTTCCTGCGGTGTTTGCGGTTGGCCGTTTTGCCTGACGTAGTCAGGTGAGGCGACGGTTACCCGATGGGTCGTGCCGACAAGGCGAGCGATCAGGCCGCTGTCGTTCAGGGCACCGATCCGGAATGTCACGTCCAGCCCCTCGCTGACCAGGTCCTGGTTCTGATCACTCAATTGCAAATCTATCTGTACGTCGGGGTAGTGTTTGAGAAATTCCGGTAACCGGGGGGCGATCTGCAAGCGGCCGAAACTGACCGACGAGCCGATTTTCAACGGACCGACGACCCTTTCCTGACCGGATTGAAAGCTATGTTCCGCCGCGTCCACGGCGGCGAGGATGAGTCGGCATTCGTTGTAGTACCGCTGACCTTCGTCCGTCAGGGATAGCTTGCGCGTACTGCGGGCAATCAGCTTTCCGCCCAATCGGGTTTCCAGTGCTTGCAACACTTTGCTGATGGTCGGCTGGCTGGTCTGCATCTCCCGGGCTACGGCGGAAAAACTGCCCCGTTCGACCACCCGCACGAAAACCGCCATTGCATTGAGTTTGTCCACGGAACTTCTCATTGATGCCGTAATGGAATGGTCACTATAGCGATATGGCGTCTTATCGGCATGAATTGAGCAAGACAAAATCAGTCCTGCATTCACTACTGATGGGACATGGCGAAATGACTGACTCACTGAATATGCGCGCTTTGATGGTCGACTCGGCCAATGCGCCTTTACGTCTGGTTTCGATCCCACGGCCCGTGCCGCAGGCGGGGCAGGTATTGGTCAGGATCAAGGCCAGTGGTGTCAATCCGCTGGATGGCAAAATCCGCTCCGGGCAGGCGGCCCATGCGGCTCAACCATTGCCGGCGATACTGGGGATGGATCTGGCTGGAACCGTAGAGGCGTTGGGGGAGGACGTCAGAGGCTGGCTGCCGGGGGACGAGGTGTACACCATGGCCACCGGTATTGGTGGTGTTCAAGGATCATTGGCCGAGTACGCGGTGGTCGACGCACGACTGTTGGCTCGAAAACCACACAACCTGAGCATGCGTGAGGCTGCCGGTTTGCCGCTGGTGCTGATCACCGCCTGGGAAGGTCTGGTGGACAGGGCTCGTGTTCGGCCCGGGCAGAAGGTATTGATCCATGGTGGCGCCGGTGGTGTTGGCCATGTTGCGGTGCAAATCGCCCGCGCTTTTGGCGCAGAAGTTTTTGCCACGGGCTCTGCGGGGCAGCAATCGATCATCGAAGGGGTCGGCGCGACGTTTATCGATTACCGCAAGTCTTCGGTTGCAGACTATGTGGCTGAGCATACGACGGGCGAGGGCTTCGACATTGTCTATGACACCGTGGGGGGTGAAACGCTGGATGCGTCATTCAAGGCGGCACGGATGTATCACGGTCATGTGCTCAGTTGCCTGGGGTGGGGGCAGCACAGCCTGGCACCGCTTTCCTTTCGCGGGGCGTCTTACTCCGGTGTCTTCACTTTGCTGCCGCTTCTGACCGGCAAGGGGCGTGAGCATCACGGAGAGATTCTGCACGAGGCGGCGCGGTTGATTGAGGCGGGCAAGCTCATGCCGTTGCTTGACCCGCACTCCTTCACGCTGGAATCGGCAGAAACCGCCCATGAACTGCTCTTGTCGGGAGCGGCAAAGGGGCGGTTGGTGGTCGAGATTTAACTCAGGGCCTCGAGTACGAAGTCCAGTCGATCCTGGCCGAAGTACAGCTGGTTATCGACAAACATGCTCGGTACGCCGAACACGCCGCGCTGCACCGCTTTCTCGGTATTGTCCTTGAGGGTTGCCTTGACTGTTTCGTCGGCGGTCAGTGCGAGCACTTCATTGGGATCGAAACCGTTGCCGCTCAGCACCGCCGCTACGGTTTCCGGGTCATTGAGGTTGCGGCCGTCGACCCACAGGGCGTTGAACAGGCAGTCAATGAAGGCGATAAAGCGCTCGGGATGGTGCAACTGAATGCCGGTCACGGCACGCATCAGCATGAGGGTGTTGATCGGGAAATGCGGATTGAATTTCAGTGGCACGCCGTAGCGCCGGGCATAACGGTCGAGGTCCTGAATCATGTGGCGGCCCTTGGCCGGAATGGTCGCCGGGGAGGCGTTGCCGGTGGCCTTGAACACACCGCCAAGCAGAATCGGAATGTAGATCAACTGGCTGTCAGTTTGCTTACAGATTGCCGGTAGCTGGGTATACGCCAGGTAGGTGGTGGGGCTGCCCAGGTCAAAAAGGAATTCCACGGTTTTGCTCATGGTCGGTGCGCTCTGCTTATTGTTGTAGGGGGAGGGCTTACCAGCGTTCGCTCCAGGGGCGAAGGTCCAACTCGAAGGTCCAGGCATCGCGGGGCTGGCTGTGCAGGTACCAGTAGTTTTCGGCAATGTGTTCGGGGTTGAGGATGCCGTCCTGATCCTTGGTCGCGTATTTCTCGGGGAAGCTGTCGCGGATGAAGTCCGTATCGATGGCGCCATCGACGACGACATGGGCAACGTGAATGTTCATCGGCCCCAGTTCACGAGCCATGCTCTGCGCCAATGCACGGATCCCGTGCTTGGCGCCGGCGAATGCGGCAAAGCCGGCGGCACCGCGCAGGCCGGCGGTGGCACCGGTGAACAGGATCGTGCCGCGTTGGCGCTTGGCCATGCGTTTGGCCACTTCCCGGGCATTGAGAAACCCCGAGAAACAGGCCATTTCCCAGATCTTGAAATACTTGCGGGCGGTTTCTTCGAGAATGCTGCACGGCACGTTGGCGCCGATGTTGAACACGAACGCCTCGATGGGCCCGATCTCGCTCTCAATCTGCTCAACCAACGCAATTACGTCTTCCTCCTTGCGTGCATCGCAGGCAAAACCATGGGCCTCGCCGCCAAAGGCCGTGATGGCATCCACCAGTGGCTGGAGCTTGTCCGCGCTGCGGCGGGTGACACAGGCGACAAATCCCTCCTGGGCAAAACGCTTGGCAATGGCGCCGCCCGTGGCATCACCTGCACCGACGACCAGTACGACCTTCTTGTTATTCATGGGTAGATCCCTTTTGGTAAACGATCGTTAACTAAACGAACGTTATGCTATGATTCGACAGGCGTCAAGATGAGCAATTTAAGGGGAAGGGCAATGCGTTATTCGGCCAATCACAAGCTGGAAACCAGACAAAGGCTGCTGGAAAGCAGTGCGGTATCGGCCAAGAAATCGGGATTTTCAACGGTGGGCGTGGACGGCCTGATGAAAGCGATTGGCTTGAGCGGCGGCGCTTTCTACAGCCACTTCTCGTCTAAGGATGAGTTGTTTGCGAGCATTGTCGAGCGTGAGCTGTGCCAAAGCATGGCGCGACTGGGGGAAGGGCAGGACCGTGACAAGCTTGAGCGTTGCTTGAAGCAGTACCTGAGCATGTCTCACGTCGAGAATCCTGAATCCGGTTGTGCATTGCCGGCATTGGGGGCGGAAATTGCCCGCTCCGACGTGACTGTCCGTCAGCAGGCGGAGCACTGGATTTGTCGGCTACAGGAAAGTTGGGCGGGGGTTCTGCAAAGCGACAGCCTGGCGTGGGCAATTCTGTCGCAATGTATTGGCGCGCTGGTCGTGGCGCGCATGCTGGCTAGTCCGGATATCCAGCGCACAGTGCTGAAGTCCAGCTACGAGGAAATTGGCCGTCAGATCGCAAGTCCGAGAACCTGACGCGACGGCCCTGCCTATTTGCAGATGACAATCATGCTGCGGCTGGTATAGCCCGCAGGATTGAGGCCAAACGGGTAGTCGCCGGGTTCTTCCACGGCATCTCCCGACTTGGCAATGACCTTGTATCCCTTGGGTGCGCAGGAGTTGGCGGCGCTGGCGTAGCACTTGTCCCAGGACGAAGACAGTCCGGAACAGTTGATATGTAGCCCTTTCTTGCCATGCTTGATCTGT
Source organism: Pseudomonas sp. A-R-19 (assembly GCF_019956575.1). Classification (NCBI taxonomy): domain Bacteria; kingdom Pseudomonadati; phylum Pseudomonadota; class Gammaproteobacteria; order Pseudomonadales; family Pseudomonadaceae; genus Pseudomonas; species Pseudomonas sp. A-R-19. The sequence goes on along the minus strand of NZ_JAHBDR010000047.1, from coordinate 1,404 downwards.
GTTTCCGAGGTCGCTGCGCAGCCCGCAATTGCAAGTACGGCGATCAGTATCAAAAATCGTTTCATTACTGTCCTTATAGCGTCCCCGGATCTTGTGCCCGAGTCTGGCTGCATTCGCTTTCGCTTGAAGCGTACCGACATCCCTATCTGAAATAGTCCATGGTATGACTCTGGGTTGCGGGGCTAAACATGGCCTAATTGATCGGTAAATACCAGACCTTCGTCATATCAACTATCAATCTGCCGCTACTGCTGGCCTGGTGGAAGTGCTCATGGTCATGGTTGCGCCAACGGATGCCAGAATGATGCACATGATTGCCATCCACTGCGACAGCGAGAGGTATTCATGAAGGAACAGCAAGCCCGATAAGGCGCCGAAGGCGGGCTCGATGCTCATCAGCGTGCCGAAGGTGCGGGCCGGCATGCGGGTCAGGGCGACCATCTCGAGGGTATAGGGGAGGGCTGTGGACAAGACGGCGACGCCGAGGGCCACGGGGATCAATGAAGGCGTCAGCAAAGCGGAACCCGCATGGACGATGCCGATAGGGGCGACGAAGAGCGCAGCGATCATTACCCCCAGTGCGGCGGTTTGCACACCATTATCGGCCCCCGCTTTTTGGCCGAACAAAATGTACAGTGCCCAGCAGACGCCTGCTCCCAAGGCATAACCGGCGCCTACCAGATCGATTCCCGCGCTCGCCTCTCCCGTCGGTATCAGTAGCAGCAAACCGACGGCAGCCAGGGCGATCCACAAAAAGTCGATCGCGCGACGCGAGGCGTAGATCGCCACAGCCAGAGGGCCGGTGAATTCAAGCGCCACTGCGATGCCCAGCGGGACTGTTTGCAAGGACATATAGAAGAGGAAGTTCATTCCACCCAGCGCCATCCCGTAGACGATGACGGTGCGCAGGGATCTGGCGGTGAGTTTTGCCCGCCATGGACGCAGTATCAGCATCATGATCACGCTGGCAAAAATCAGCCGCAACGTTGTCGTCCCTTGAGGACCAACAACGGAGAACATGCTTTTGGCCAGGGAGGCTCCGGACTGGATCGACGCCATGGCTATGAGCAGCAGTCCGACCGAGAACAGTGTGGAGGCTAGGCTGCGAGGCTGATCATTCATTGCGTGGCATCGTCCGAAATATGGGAATCAAGGTCGTTTCTAATTGTGTTGGGCAATATACTGCGCATTCCCTGCAGGCGCGTCTATATATAAGCAGTGTTTTTGCACATATCGATAGAAACCTGAATCAGTGCTTGACGGCAGATTTCAGATCTCTATAATTCGCCCCACTTCCGGCGCAGTCGAAACGGAAAACTCCTTGGTAAACAACGAGTTACGCAGTTTTCGGCAGCAGGTTGCTTCAGTTCATCGAAGCCAAAAGGAAGTTGAAAAAGAGGTGTT